>JBBIVG010000039.1:0-16222 GCA_037439865.1 Nevskiaceae bacterium | reverse complement strand
GTTCGCCGTCACGCGCTGCTTCACGATGTCGTAGACGAGCGTGTTGCCGCGGATCTCGTTCTGGCCGTCCGACAGCCAGCCGTCGCCCGTCAGGCGCACGGTGCTCGCCGCGACGTCGTATTCGATGGTGGCGCCCCTGCCTTTCGCGAGCTGGTTGCGGTCCTTGAGCTGCTGCTGGAAGGACGCCGGGGAGCCCTTCACGACCGCCCGCGCGATCTGGTTGTCCTTGAAGGAGACGTCCGCCGTGGCGGCCTCGAGGCGGCCGTCGGGCACGACGATGACCACGTCGCCCCGCAGCTGCCACTGCGAGTTCTCGAAGTCGAGCCCGCTGGCGCTCGCCTCCGCGGCCGACACCTGCATGCCGCCCTGCTTGATCGTGACGCGCCGGAACAGGAGCTTGTTGTTCTTGTAGTCGAAGTCGGAGGAGGCGGCCTGCAGGTCGATCGGCAGGCGCGCGTTGCCGGCCGGCAGCGGCGACTTGTCGGCCGCGCCTTGCGCGGTGGCGCAGGCGGCGAGCGCCGCGCACGCGAGCAGGGCGCGCACCCTAATTTGGAACGAATCGGCCATTGACGTCGGATTCTAGCCGCATGGTGCCGCTCTTCAAATCAGCCTGCAGGCCGCGCCCGTTCAGGACGTGCCGGCCGAACACCACGTGCACCGGCTCGCTGGAGTTCACCTTGCCGGTGCGCGTGTCGTAACTGATCAGGTCGCCGGTGATCACCGGCGACCCGTGGGACGTGTCCCCGGTGACGCGGACATCGCCCGACAGCAGCAGCGTCGTCTGGTCCGGCGCCAGCTTGCCCTGCCGCGCCGTGACGACCCAGTCGCCGGTCTTGGCGCCCTTGTAGTCGATCGTCGGGTCGTGCATCAGCACGCTCTGGTCGCTGAGCAGCTGCTCGGCCGCCGGGGCGCGCACGACGACCCGCGGCTTGCCGTCCGGCCCCATTTCGCGCAGCACGGCGTCCGTCAGGTAGTAGCCCCGATCCTGCGGGGCGGTGACCTTGTCGAGGTCGTCGCCGCCGCGGTCGGCCAGCAGGCCGTACAGCATGACCATGCCGGCGGCGACAGCCGCGCCGGTCACCAGCCAGTGCTTCAGCGTGTCCGCGCGCTGAGCAGCAGGTCGCATGCTTCCCTCACGGCGCCGTGGCCGCCTCCGGCCGTGGTGACCCAGTGCGCGGCCGCCTTCGCGGCCGGGTGCGCGTCCGCCACGGCGATGGCGAGCGCGGTCTTCCGCATCATCGGTAGGTCGGGCGTGTCGTCGCCGATGCACGCGGTTTCCGCGGCTGTCACGCCGGTTTCCCGGTGCAGGGCCGCGAGCGCCGCGGCCTTGTCGGCCACGCCCTGCTGCACGTGACGGATGCCGAGCTCCGCGGCCCGCCGGTTCACCGCCGCGGAATCGCGGCCCGAGATGATCGCGACCGTGACGCCGGACTTCTGCAGTGCGACGAGTCCGGAGCCGTCGCGCACGTGGAAGACCTTGAACTCCTCACCGGACGCCGAGATGAACAGGCGGCCGTCGGTGAGCACGCCGTCCACGTCGAGGACGAGCAGTCGGATCCGGGCGGCCAGTTCCGGCACGCGGTCGTCCATGGTCACATCACCCGGGCGCGGAGCAGGTCGTGCACGTTCAGCGCGCCCACCAGCCGGCCCTCGTCGTCCACCACGGGCAGCGACGTGATGCGGTACTCCTCCATGAGGTGCACCGCCTCGGCGGCGAGCATGCGCGGCTGCGCGACCTTGCACCCCGTCGTCATCACGGCGTCCATGCGCGTCGCGTGCACGTCGAGCTGGCGGTCGAGCGCGCGCCGCAGGTCGCCGTCGGTGAAGATCCCGAGCACGCGTCGCTCACCGTCCACGACCGTGGTCATGCCGAGACCCTTGCGGCTCATCTCGAGCAGCCCGGCGCTGAGCAGCGTGTCGGGCCCGACGGCGGGCAGTTCGTCGCCCCGGCGCATCACCTCTTCGACATGCAGCAGCAGCCGGCGGCCGAGGCTCCCGCCCGGGTGCGAGCGGGCGAAGTCCTCCTCGGTGAACCCGCGTGCCTCGAGGACGGCGACCGCGAGCGCGTCGCCCATCGCGAGCGTCGCGGTCGTGCTCGCGGTCGGCGCGAGGTTGAGCGGGCAGGCTTCCTCGGGAACGCTCACGTCGAGCGTGACGGTCGCGTAGCGGCCCAGCGTCGAGGCGCCGTTGCCGGTGAGGGCGATGAGCGGCACGTCGAGACGCTTCAGCAGCGGCAGGATCGTCAGGAGTTCTTCCGTCTCGCCCGAGTTCGACAGCGCAACCACCACGTCGCGTGCGGTGATCATGCCGATGTCGCCGTGGCTCGCCTCGGCGGGGTGCAGGAAGAACGACGGGGTGCCGGTGCTCGCGAGCGTCGCGGCGATCTTGTTGCCGACGTGGCCGGACTTGCCCATGCCCGTGACGACGACGCGGCCCTCGCAGGCAAGCAGCAGCCCGCAGGCCCTCGCGAAGTCCTCGCCGAGCCGGTCCACGAGCGCGGCCACGGCTCCCGACTCCGTTTCGAGCACCCGGCGACCGCGTGTGATGAGCTGATCTGACGACGCCATGGGGCACAGTCTACAGGGTGGCGCAGGCCGGCCCGCGGCGTCCCGCAATCGCCATCCCGGGCGGCCGGTCCGGTTAAACTTGCTGACCGACTTTGCGAGGCTGACATGCATGACCGCCGATGAGGTGACCCGGATGATCGTGGCAGGCCTACCCGAGGCCCGGGTCAGGGTGCTGACCGGCGACGACACGCACTTCGAGGCGGTCGTGATCGCCCCCCAGTTCGAAGGCCGACGCTCGCTCCAGCGCCACCAGCTCGTCTATGCGACGCTCGGGGCGCGCATGGGGCGGGAGATCCACGCCCTCACGATCGAGGCTTACACGCCGGCCGAATGGCAGGCCGCGCGCGGCGGCCCGGGTCCCGCCTGACCGGAGCCCGGACCGTGGACAAGCTGCAGATACGGGGCGGGGTGCCCCTCGACGGCGAGGTGCGAATCTCGGGCGCCAAGAACGCGACGCTGCCGATCCTGGCGGGGGCGCTGCTCGCCGACGGACCCGTCACCATCGGCAACGTCCCGCACCTGCAGGACGTCACGACCATGATCGAGCTGCTCGGCCGGATGGGTGCGAGCGTCACGCTCGACGAGCGCATGCGCATCGAGGTGGACCCGCGGACGACGCGCGAGACGTTCGCGCCCTACGAACTCGTGAAGACCATGCGCGCGGCGATCCTCGTACTCGGCCCGCTGGTCGCGCGCTACGGCTCGGCCGACGTGTCGCTGCCGGGCGGCTGCGCGATCGGCGCGCGTCCGGTGAACATCCACGTCGCGGGCCTGCAGGCGATGGGCGCGGACGTCCACATCGAGAACGGCTACATCAAGGCGCGCGCAGGGCGGCTGAAGGGCGCGCGCATCGTGCTCGAGACGGTCACCGTGACCGGGACCGAGAACCTCATGATGGCCGCGACCCTCGCCGACGGCCGCACCATCCTCGAGAACGCGGCCCGCGAGCCCGAGATCGTGGACCTCGCGCTGTTCCTGAATGCGATGGGGGCCAGGGTCTCCGGTCACGGCACCGACACGATCGTCGTCGACGGCGTGGAGTCCCTGCACGGCACGACCTACGAGGTGCTGCCCGACCGCATCGAGGCCGGCACGTACCTGGTGGCAGGCGCGATCACCGGCGGCCGCGTACGTGCGCGGAATGCGCGCGCGGAACACCTCGACGCGGTGCTCGCGAAGCTCGAGGAAGCCGGGGCCAGGGTGACCCGCGGCGAGAACTTCGTCGAGGTGGACATGGGCGGCAAGCGACCCCGCGCCGTGGACATCCGCACGGCCCCGCACCCGGGCTTCCCGACGGACATGCAGGCGCAGTTCGCCGCACTGAACACCGTCGCGGACGGCGTCGGGACGATCATCGAGACGATCTTCGAGAACCGGTTCATGCACATGCTCGAGATGCGGCGCATGGGCGCGGAGATCCGCCTCGAAGGCAACACCGCCATCATCAAGGGCGTGCCGCGGCTCACGGCCGCGCCCGTCATGGCCACGGACCTGCGCGCGTCGGCAAGCCTGGTGCTCGCGGGGCTCGTGGCCGAGGGCACGACCGAAGTGGAGCGCATCTATCACATCGACCGCGGCTACGAGTGCATCGAGGAGAAGCTGCAGGGGCTGGGGGCGCAGATCCGCCGATTGGGCCGGGGAAAGAAGTGAGTCCGCGCGGAAGGAGGCGGGAGAGGCGATAGGGGGCAGGGAGTCGTGAAGAGTGCCGATCGCAGCCTCGGGCGGTCGTATACGTAGAAACCACTACTCCGCCCGCCAGCAGCTCGGTCCCCGCGCGTTGGCCAGTTCCCGATTTGGACGCTGCGTCGGTTCGGTCGCCACGACCTACCCCTGACCCCCCTTTTACCTCCCGCGCAGCGCTTCGGCCTGAGCCGGCCGCCCCGATTCGTTATAATTTATCGTTGCCCGCGGCGGCCGCTCTGTCCGCCACAGCAAGCGCACCCGAATCCGCCGAGGAGATCGCTGGATGACCGAAGAAGTCGATACGGGCAGGCGTCACTTCCTGACCGTCGCCACCATTGCGACCGGTGCCGTGGGCGCCGCGTTCGCAGCCGTCCCATTCCTGGCTTCCTGGCAGCCGAGCGCCCGCGCGAAGGCCATGGGCGCCCCGGTCGAGGTCGACCTGAGCAAGGTCGAGCCGGGCGCGATGGTGAAGGTCGAGTGGCGCGGCAAGGCGATCTACGTGGTGAACCGCACGCCGCAGATGCTCGAGCAGGTGAAGGGCCACGACGACCGGTTGCGCGACCCCGACTCCAAGGAGTCGGACCAGCCCGCGTTCGCGAAGAACGCGGACCGCTCGATGAAGCCCGAGTGGCTCGTGCTCGTCGGGGTGTGCACGCACCTCGGCTGCGCGCCGCTCGACAAGTTCAACGCGGGTGACGTGACGGTTGCCGCGGACTGGCCGGGCGGCTTCTTCTGCCCGTGCCACGGCTCCAAGTTCGACCTGTCGGGCCGCGTCTTCAAGGACGTGCCCGCACCGACCAACCTGCCGGTGCCGCCGTACAGCTTCCTGAGCGATACGCGGATCCTCATCGGCGCCGAAGCGGGGAAAGCGTGATGAGCAGCACCAGCCAGACCGTCAAGGCCGGCGGCGGGCGCCTCGCGGCGCTCACGGCGTGGATCGACGCGCGCTTCCCGATGACCAAGCTCTGGAAGGAGCAGGTCTCGGAGTACTACGCGCCGAAGAACATGAACTTCTGGTATTTCTTCGGCTCGCTCGCGATGCTCGTCCTGGTCATCCAGATCCTGACCGGCATCTTCCTCACGATGAACTACAAGCCCTCGGCCGCCGAGGCGTTCGGTTCCGTCGAGTACATCATGCGCGACGTGAACTGGGGCTGGCTCATCCGGTACATGCACTCGACCGGGGCGTCGGCGTTCTTCATCGTCGTGTATCTCCACATGTTCCGCGGCCTGCTGTACGGCTCGTACCAGAAGCCGCGCGAGCTGCTGTGGATCTTCGGCATGCTGATCTACTTCGCGCTGATGGGCGAGGCGTTCTTCGGCTACCTGCTGCCGTGGGGCAACATGTCCTACTGGGGCGCGCAGGTGATCGTGTCGCTGTTCGGCGCCATCCCGTACGTGGGCGACTCGCTCATGGAGTGGATCCGCGGCGACTTCTACATCTCGGACGTCACGCTGAACCGCTTCTTCGCGCTGCACGTGGTCGCGCTGCCGATCGCGCTGATCTTCCTCGTGATCGCGCACCTGATGGCGCTGCACGAGGTCGGCTCGAACAACCCGGACGGCGTCGAGATCAAGAAGGTGAAGGGACCGGACGGCATCCCGCTCGACGGCATCGCCTTCCACCCGTACTACACGGTGAAGGACATCGTCGGCGTCGGCGTGTTCCTGATCGCCTTCTGCCTGATCATCTTCTACGCGCCGACGATGGGCGGCTACTTCCTCGAGCGCGCCAACTTCGAGCCGGCGAACGCGTTGCAGACCCCGCCGCACATCGCCCCGGTGTGGTACTTCACGCCGTTCTACGCGATCCTGCGATCGGTGCCGAGCAAGCCGATGGGCGCGGCGCTGATGGGCATCGCGGTGCTGCTGTTCGTCTTCCTGCCCTGGCTCGACCGCGGCAAGGTGAAGTCGATCCGCTACCGCGGCCCGATCTTCAAGTTCTTCATCATCGCCTTCGCGATCAGCTTCCTCGCGCTCGGCTACCTCGGCACGCAGCCGGCCACGCCGACCTACACCACCGCCGCGCGGGTGTTCGCGGTGGTGTACTTCGCCTTCTTCCTGCTGATGCCGTGGTACACGAGCATCGACAAGACCAAGCCCGTGCCCACGAGGGTCACCTACCATGCGCACTAAGCTTCTCGTCCTAATCGCCGCAATCGCTCCGGTGGCGGCGTTCGCGGCCGGCGAGTCGCATCTCGAGCGCGCGGGCAACGACGTGGGCAACCGGGCGTCGCTGCAGCGCGGCGCCCGCAATTTCGTCAACTACTGCCTCGGCTGCCATTCCGCGAAGTACATGCGCTACAACCGCATGGCGGCGGACCTCGGCATCAGCGAGCCGCAGCTGATCGAAAACCTGATGTTCACGGGCGAGCGGCCGCACGACACGATGCGCATCGGCATGAACCCGGACGAGGCCAAGCGCTGGTTCGGCGTCGTGCCGCCGGACCTCTCGCTGATCGCGCGCGCCCGCGGGACCGACTACCTCTACACGTTCCTGCGGTCGTTCTACGCGGATCCGGCGAGGCCCACCGGCGTGAACAACATCGTGCTGCCGGGCACCGCGATGCCGCACGTGCTCTGGGAGCTGCAGGGCGTGCAGGATGCGGTCTGGGAAGGCAGCGTGGACGCGGCCGGCAACGCGCAGAAGCACTTCAAGGAGTTCAAGCCGGGGGCGGCGGGGAAGTTGTCCGCAGAAGAATACGACCAGTTCGTGCGCGACACGGTGAACTTCCTCGATTACGTCGGCGAACCGGCCCAGCTGCAGCGGACCCGGCTCGGCGTCCCGGTGATCGCGTTCCTCGTCTTCTTCTCGCTGCTCGCGTATGCGCTGAAGAAGGAGTACTGGAAGGACGTGAAGTAGGGATCACAGGGGACATTCTCCTGTTTCGCGGACGGCGACCGCCGCTGCCGAAATAGGAGAATGTCCCCATTTTCTTCGGAGGGCCCCCGGCGTGATGACGCTGTTTTCCCGCGGGGATGATCCCAGCAGCCACCGCGTGCGCATCGTCGTCGCGGTGAAGAGTCTCGAGGTGCGCATCGTCGAGGTCGACCCGGCGCACCCGCCCGAGGACCTCATCGACCTCAACCCCTACCAGACCGTGCCGACGCTGGTCGACCGCGACCTCGTCGTGTATCACGCCGGGATCACCTGCGAGTACCTGGACGAACGGTTTCCCGCCCCGTCGCTGATGCCCGCGGATCCGGCGGCGCGCGCGCAGGCGCGGGTGGCCCTGCACCGGGTCGAGCAGGACTGGTACTCGCTCGTGCCCGCCCTCGAGTCGGGCGATCGTCGCGAGCAGCAGCGTGCGCGGCGCGATCTCCTCGAGAGCGTCGTCGCCTCCGAGCCGCTCTTCCGCCTGCGTCCATGGTTCCTTTCGGACCAGTTCTCGCAGCTCGACGCGGCCGTCGCACCCATCCTGTGGCGGCTCCCGCACTGGCAGGTCGATCTGCCCGCGTCGGCACAGGCCGTGGATCGTTATGCGCGGCGCGTGTTCGCTCACCCGGCCGTTCGCGGCAGCCTGAGCCGGGCGGAACGCGAGATTCGCGCGTGAAGTCGCGCAAGCCCTACCTTCTGCGCGCGATGCACGAGTGGATCAGCGACAGCGAATGCACGCCGCACATGGTGGTGGACGCGGATGCCGCGGGCGTGGACGTGCCCCGACAGTACGTCCGTGACGGCAAGATCATCCTCAACGTCAGCTGGAACGCGACCGCGCAGCTGCGCATGGACAGCGACGAGGTCAGTTTCAGCGGCCGCTTCGGCGGCGTCGGGATGACGGTGCGCGTCCCGATCGATGCGGTGCTCGCGATCTACGCGCGCGAGACCGGGCAGGGCATGATCTTCACGGAGGAAGAGGGTGGGCCGGCCCCGAAGCCGCCCGAGGGCACGCCGCCCGAGCCCGCGCCCAAGCCGCCGGGCGGCCGCGCGAAGCTCAAGGTGGTGAAGTAGTCCGGCGTCGCTGCGTCGACGCCGCTCAGCCGGCGACGCGGAAAGCATCCCGGATCCAGTTCACCCGGGTCTCACCCGCGCGGCCGTCCGCGTCGATCGCGATGACGTCGAATCGCGCGCGCAGCCTGCGCAGTTCCGGGCGGGTAAGCAGCAGGTGTTTCGCCGCGCGCGCGAACCGCCGTTGTTTCGCCGATCCGATGCTTGCTGCCGCCCCGCCGAAATCGGCCGAGTTTCGCGTCCGAACCTCGACCAGCACCAGCGTGTCGCCGTCGAGCATCACGAGGTCGATCTCGCCGCCGCGACAACGGTAGTTCCGCTCGAGGAGCACGAGGCCCCGGGACTCGAGGTGGCGCGCCGCCGCGTCCTCGCCGCGACGCCCGGCCGCGGTGGTCGTCTCAGGGCACACTGGGCGAGGGCGCTGCGACGACCCCGGCCGGTTGCGGCCGGCCGCCCTCGATGCGCGCCCAGTCGAGCTCGCGCTGCACGCGGCCATCCGCGTCGACCGTGAGCCGGCCGGTCAGGCCGTCGATGCCGGTCTGCGTCCGGCCCGACCGGATCTGCGTCATCAGCGCGACGGCGTCGTAGCCGAACGCGTAGAGCCGGAGGCGGCTGCGGCCCTCCGCGCTCCATTCGTGCTGCAGCACCTCCCACAGCGCCGGCGCGCCTTGCCCGTCGTGGAGGATCCACGGCATCTCCGGGAAGGTCATGCCGTCGAGATCGGCGGCTGCCCGCGCGCTGGGATCCCACGCGTCCGAGGTGGAATAGACCGGTACGTCGTACGTCATCTGGAAACGAAGCTGCGGGCGCAGCGCACGCGCCGTCTGCGGATTCGCTGCGAGAAAGGCGAATTGGGGTCCCGTGCGTGCCTCGGCAACGGCGTCGCGACGCAGCGCCGGCTTGCCGTCGATGCGGTCGCCGGCACCGCCGAACCGGCCGAGCGCCGCGCGCAGCGGACCCGAGAAGTCGCGCGCGCCGGGTTCGTAATATTGCGCGCCCATGAGCTCGACGCCGAGCGCCTGGAGCTCGCTGGTGAAGGCGCCATAGAGGCGCTCCCCCCACGGGCTGCGCGGGAACAGCGCGATGCCACGTACGTAGCCGTCCGCCGCGATGCGCCTGGCCGCACCACGAGCCTCCTGCTCGGGGTCGAGGCTGAACTGGTACAGGAAGGCCGGTTGCGCACCGCCGTAGGCATTGAGCGCGAGCGTCGGGACGGGCAATGGTTCCGCCGTCACCAGGCTCGCGACGTCCTCCTTCGTCAGCGGTCCGACCACGAACTGCGCGCCGGCGGCGACGGCCTTGCGGTACGCGGCGTCTGCGCCGAGCGCGGCCGTGTCGTAGACGAGGACGCGCGGCGCCGCATCCGGCTGCGCGAGGTATGCCGCGATGAAGCCGTCGCGCACCGCGACGCCCGCAGCCTGCTGGCGTCCCGACAGGGGCAGGACCAGCGCGACCGCCGCCGGAGGTCCCGCAGGCAGCGGAGGCTGTCCGTCACGCGCCTCCCCCGTCCCGGCTGCTGTCCGCGGCAGCAGCGCGATGCCCGGGTGATTGGGGTGCCGCACGCGCCAGTCTGCGGCACGCTGCTGCGCCATCGCCGCGTCACCCGCTGCACGCAGCTGCGCGAGTTCGATCCACGCGCGGTCACTGTCCGTCGCGCCGGCAGGAAGCGCCACTGCGCCGCTCTTCTGCAGGGCATCGACCAGCAACTCGTCGTTCCGTGCCCGTTCGTCGGCGCCGCCGAGCACGCGCGAGCGCTCCTCGAACGCGCGGATGCCGTCGAGCGTGCGACCCGCCGAAAAATCCGCCTGCGCCTGCAGCAGGAGCAGTTCGGACGCAAGCGGCGCAGGCCACGGCTTCGGGATGGCGCCGAGCGCTGCGAGCGCTGCTGCGCCGTCGCCCCGCGCGAGCGCGATCTCCGCCTGGATGCGCCGGTACAGGACGGCGTCGTCGCCGCGCGGCGTTTCGTCCAGCTTGCCGAGCAGCCGCTCGGCGTCGGCCGTGCGACCGGCCGCGAGATATTCGCGGGCTGCCAGCAGCGTCAGGCGCGTGTCCCAGGCGCGGAAGAGCCGCCTGGCCTGCTGCTCGTAGAGGCGGGCCGCCTCGGCATGCTGGCCGCCGCGCGACAGGACTTCGGGTGACGGGCTGTCTTCCCCGGCGGCCCCCGCGGGCGCCTGCGGCACCAGCACGACGGCCGCTGCGAGCAGCGCGGCGAGCAGGAGACCTCGAACTTGCCGGCCACGAAGGCGAGCGTGCAGCATGGGGCACCGGAGGAGGAGCGCGTGGCGAACGAACGGAACGATTCTATAGCGCGGCTGCGGCCGGGCGCACTGTTCCTGGTTTCCACGCCAATCGGCAACCTGGGCGACCTGAGCCCGCGCGCCCGCGAGGCGCTGCGGGACGCGGACCTGCTGCTCGCGGAGGACACCCGCCACACGCGGCAGTTGCTCACCGCCTGCGGGATCGAGCGGCCCGGCGGCGCGATGGAGTCGCTGCACGAGCACAACGAGCGGTCGCGCGTCCCGCAGGTAATCGAGCGATTGCAGTCGGGCGCGAGCGTCGCGCTCGTGAGCGACGCCGGGACGCCGCTGCTGAGCGATCCGGGCTCGACGCTCGTGCGCGCCGCCATCGAGGCCGGCATCGAAGTGATTGCCGTACCAGGACCTTGCGCCGCCATCGCCGCGCTTGCCGTGGGCGGACTGCCGACCGAGCGGTTTGCGTTCGAGGGATTCCTGCCCGCGAAGTCATCGGCGCGCCTCAAGGTCCTGCAGGAGCTCGCGTCGGAATCGCGCACCCTCGTCTTCTACGAGGCTCCGCACCGGCTGCGCGAATCGCTCGAGGACCTTGCGCGGGTCTTCGGCGGCGCGCGGCGCGCGGTGGTTGCGCGCGAGATCACCAAGCGGTTCGAGAGCGTGTATCGCGGTACGCTGTCCGAGCTGGCGACGCGGGCCGCAGAGGATGCCGACATGTCGCGCGGGGAGGTCGTGCTCGTCATCGAAGGATCGACGGCGCAGGCCGTTGCAGCCTCCGCGGACGCGGACGGCCTGTTGCGTGCGTTGCTGGCGGAACTGCCGGTGGCGCAGGCGGCGAAGATCGCGGCGCGTGCCACGGGCCGGCCACGCAAGGAACTCTACGACCGGGCGCTCGCGCTCGGGCCACCGCGCGGGTAGCAACGCCGTCGCCGCCCGGGCGGGCTGTATACTGGGCGCGGGAGTCGGCCAGGCAACCGCTGCGATTCGTCGCGGAGGAAAGTCCGGGCTCCACAGAGCAAGGTGCCAGGTAACGCCTGGGGGGCGCGAGCCCACGGAAAGTGCAACAGAGAGCAGACCGCCTATGTCGACGAACAGTCGGCAGGCAAGGGTGAAACGGTGCGGTAAGAGCGCACCGCGTCGGTGGTAACACGCGACGGCACGGAAAACCCCACCTGGAGCAAGGCCAAATAGGGAAGCGCGCGGGCCCTAAAGCCCGCACCCGCGGCTCGCGGGGGCTTCCGGGTAGGTCGCTCGAGGCGCGCGGCGACGCGCGTCCCAGATGGATGGTTGCCCACGACAGAACCCGGCTTATCGGCCGACTCCCTTTTTCAAGAAACGCGTTCATAATTTTCGCTGGTTGTCAAGAGTGCCCTGCCGCGGCTTCCGACGCGGCACGCTCGACCGCCGTTCGTCCCATTTCCTCCCACCGCGCCTCAATCCCGTCGCCTCGCTGGCTTTCTGGCGCCCGAAGCGGGCGGCGTCCCACAAATTCCCGGGCAAAAAAAGCGATGGGTGCTGCGCCCGGCACAAGCCGTTGCTTACACGCACCAGCGACGGCCCGATTTCCCACGCCCGGCCATTTCTAAGCCATCTATCAAGAACATTCAGTAACTGATTGATTAAAATCAGGATACGCTCGCCCTGGCCGGGTCCGCAGTGCCCTTGCGTGACCTAAGTCGCTGTGCCTCATGGAAAAATCTTGGCCCGAGCCGTTGACTCCCCGCGCGCGCGCGACCTATATTCCCGCGGAGTGGGACAAAGTGGGATGAAATGGGCTGTCGGCCCAAACCAGTGACCTGACATGTTTCGCGGCGCCAACAAAGTCACGCTCGACACCAAGGGACGGATGGCCATGCCTGCGCGGTACCGGGACACCCTGGTCGAGCGCAGCGAGGGCCGTCTCGTCGCCACGGTCGACCGGGCGGACCGGTGCCTGCTGATCTACCCGCTCCCGGACTGGGAGGAGATCGAGCGCAAGCTCATGCGGCTGCCAACCCTGAATCCCCAGGCGCGGCGGCTGCAGCGGCTGATGGTCGGTCACGCGACCGACCTCGAGCTCGACTCCCACGGCCGGGTGCTCGTGCCGCCGAAGCTGCGCGAGTACGCGGGCCTCACGCGTCAGGCGATGCTGATCGGGCAAGGCAGTCGATTCGAGCTCTGGGACGAGCAGCACTGGAACGAGCGTCGCGACGCGTGGCTGCAGGCGGGCGAGGAAACGGGCGAACTGCCCGCCGAGCTCGAGCAGCTGTCGCTCTAGGCGCTCAGGTGACGGAGCACACGCCGGTACTTCCCGACGAAGTGCTGGCCGGGCTCGCCGTGCGGGCCGACGGTCGGTACTGCGACGCGACGTTCGGGCGTGGAGGACACACCGCCGCGATCCTCGGTGCGCTCGGGCCGGCCGGCCGCGTAATCGCGATCGACCGGGATCCCGAGGCGATCTGGGCGGGGCGGTCGCGGTTTGCGGGGGAGCCACGTCTCACGTTGGTACGGGGGTCGTTCGGCCGGCTCGAGGAGCGGGTCCGGGCGGCAGGTTTCGAAGGGGAGCTCGACGGCGTGCTCATGGACCTCGGGGTCTCATCGCCGCAGCTCGACGAAGCGAGGCGCGGCTTCAGCTTCATGCAGGACGGGCCGCTCGACATGCGCATGGACAACGAGGCGGGACAGAGCGCGGCGCAGTGGCTGGCGCGCGCCAGCGAACGCGATATCGCGACGGTCCTGCGCACGCTCGGCGAGGAGCGCTACTCCGGCCGCATCGCCCGCGCCATCGTCGCCGCACGTGCCGTCGAGCCGCTCGAGCGGACCGGGCAGCTCGCGGCGATCGTCGCCGCGGCCGTGCCGACGCGCGAGCCCGGCAAGCACCCGGCCACGCGCACGTTCCAGGCCATCCGCATCCACGTCAACGGCGAGCTCGAGGCGCTGCAGGTGGCGTTGCCGCAGGCCGTGCGCCTGCTCGCGCCCGGCGGCCGCCTCTGCGTCATCAGCTTCCACTCGCTCGAGGACCGCATCGTCAAGCGCTTCATCCGGCGCGAGGAGCAGGGCGACCCCGTGTACGCGGGCCTGCCGCAGATCCCGCCGCACGCGCGTCCGCGCCTGAAGCGCGTGGGCGGCGCGATCGAGGCGGGCGAGGCGGAAGTGGGGCGCAATCCGCGCGCCCGCAGCGCCGTGCTGCGCGTGGCCGAGAGGATCGCCGCATGAGCGCCCCGGCCTGGCGGTTCGCCGTGCTGCTCCTGGCGCTCGGGCTGCTCGCGTCGTCGCTCGGCGTCATCTACGGCAAGCAGGAGGCGCGCAACCGCTTCAACGAGCTGCAGCGCCTCACCCGCGAGCGCGACGAGCTCGACATCGAATGGGGCCAGTTGCAGCTCGAGCAGAGCACCTGGGCCACGAACGGGCGCGTCGAGAGCGTCGCCCGCGACGACCTGCACATGATCATCCCGCAGGCGACCGACCTGCGCATCGTCCGGCCATGAAGCGCGGCAGCACACGCGAGCGGGATGCCGGGCCGCAGCGCTGGCGGCACTGGACGGTGCTCGTCGCGCTCGCGGCGTGCGGCGTCGCCTTGCTCGCGCGCTCGGTCTACCTGCAGGTCATCGACCAGGCGTTCCTCGAGAAGCAGGGCGACGCGCGCATCCTGCGCGAAGCCCGGCTTTCGGCGAACCGCGGCATGATCGTCGACCGCAACGGCGAGCCGCTCGCCGTGAGCACGCCGGTGGACACGGTCTGGGCCGACCCGCGCAAGCTCGCCGAGGTGCCGCAGGAGTTTCCGCGCCTCGCCAAGGCGCTCGACCGCGACCCGCAGTGGCTCGCGCGCAGGGTCACGAGCAGCCTCGACAGGGAATTCATCTACCTCGTGCGGCACATGCGGCCATCCGACGCGGCCAAGGTCAAGGCGCTCGGCATCCCCGGCGTGGACACCCTGCGCGAGTACCGGCGCTACTACCCCGCGGGCGAGGTCACCGGGCACCTGCTCGGCTTCACCAACGTGGACGACGTCGGCCAGGAGGGCCTCGAACTCGCCTACGACCAGTGGCTCGGGGGCGTGCCGGGCCGGAAGATCGTGATGCGCGACAGCCTCGGGCGCACGATCGAGGACATCGAGCAGCTGAGCGCGCCGCGGCCCGGCCAGGACCTGCGCACCAGCATCGACGTCCGCGTCCAGTACCTCGCCTACCGCGAGCTCAAGGCGGCCGTGCAGGCGAACAAGGCGCGCGGCGGCTCGATCGTCATCATCGACATCGCCACCGGCGAAGTGCTGGCGATGGTCAACCAGCCGGCGTTCAACCCGAACGACCGCGAGCAGTACGCGGCGTCGCGCTACCGCAACCGCGCCACGAACGATTTCCTCGAGCCGGGCTCCAGCATCAAGCCGTTCGTCGTGGCGGCCGGCATGGAGACCGGCCGCTACCACGCGGACACGCTGATCGACACCTCGCCGGGCATGATGAAGGTCGGCATCAAGACGGTGAAGGACCACAACAACCTCGGCACCATCGACGTGACGACCGTGCTCGCCAAGTCGAGCAACGTCGGCACGGCCAAGATTGCGCTGTCGCTCAAGCCACAGGAGATGTGGGCGACGCTCGATGCGCTCGGCTTCGGCCGGGTCACCGGCTCGGGCTTCCCGGGCGAATCGGCGGGCATCCTCACCGGTTACGAGCACTGGCGGTCGATCTCGCAGGCGACCATGGCTTACGGCTACGGGCTTTCGGTCACGCCGATCCAGCTCGCGCAGGCCTACGCCGTCCTCGGTGCGGGCGGCATCAAGCGGCCGATCAGCCTGCGCAAGGTGGACACGCCACCGGCCGGCGAGCGCGTGATGCCCGAGCCGGTCGCACACGAACTCGTGGGGATGCTCGAGAGCGTCGTGAGCGACGCGGGCACGGCGCGTCGCGCGGCCATCATGGGTTACCGCGTGTCGGGCAAGACCGGCACCGCGTGGAAGGCGTCCGAGACGGGCGGTTATTCCACCAACAAGTACATGGCGATCTTCGGCGGCGTCGTGCCGGCGAGCAACCCGCGCCTCGCGGCGGTGGTGATCATCGACGAGCCCAGCGACGGCGCCTACTACGGCGGCGAGGTCTCGGCACCCGCATTCGCGTCCGTGATGTCGGGCGCGCTGCGCCTGCTCGCGATTCCGCCCGATGACTTGCAGCGCGTGCCAGCGACGACGCTCGTGCAGGCGCAGGACCCATGGTGAGCCGTGGGTCCTCGAGCCCGATGAGCGCCGTGACCGGGTCGGGCAACGCTCCCGTGTATCGGCTGTCGCTCGCGGCGCTGCTCGAGGGGATCGTGCATCCGCTCCGCGACGTGCAGGTCACGGACCTCACGCAGGACAGCCGGCAGGCCGTCGCCGGCAGCGTATTTCTCGCCTGTCCGGGGCGTGCCTCGCACGGTGTGGCGCACGCGGCCGCGGCCGTCGAGCGCGGCGCGGTGGCGGTGCTGTGGCAACCCGCACCCGGAGTCGAAGCGCCGCAACTCCCGCCGCATGTCGTCGTGCACGCCATCCCGGATCTCTCGCAGCGGGTGGGGCAGCTCGCGGACCGCTTCTTCCGCAAGCCCTCGCAGGAGCTCGAGGTGGCGGGCGTCACCGGGACGAACGGCAAGACCACGACCGCCTACCTGCTCGCCCAGGCCGCCGACGCCGTCGGCCGGCGTGGCTCGTACCTCGGCACGATCGGCTTCGGTCGGCCGGGCGCACTGCGCGATGCGGGGCTCACGACCCCGGACTGCGTCACCGTGCACCGCCGCCTTGCACAGGCACGCGATGCCGGCGCGAA
>JBBIVG010000038.1:0-16228 GCA_037439865.1 Nevskiaceae bacterium | reverse complement strand
CGCCGCGAAGTTCGCCGCATTCTTCGCGCTCGTATTGCTCCTCGTGAAGGTCGTCCAGGCCTACGCACCCGATCGGGGCGTGTACGTGGTCGCCGCGCTGGCGGGCACGACCGACGTCGACGCGATCACTCTCTCGATGGCGCAATATGCACAGACCGGTGTGGCGGCCATCGCGGTCAAGGCCATCACGATCGCGACGCTCACGAACACGGTGGTCAAGACCGCGATGGTGGGTGCGCTCGCAAGCGGCAGCCTGAAGAAACCCATCGTGCTGGCGGCCGTGGCGGTGCTCGCGACCGGTGCAGTGGCCCTGCTGCTCGGCTGACCCGCACGAGCGCAACGAATCTTCCGAAACTACGTATTTCCGTTTGTCCGTCCCGGGCCTATTTCGGGAGGCGATCTCGGGCCGGCCTCCGGGCCGCGCCGCCGGACACGCAGTCAGGAAGGTATCGAACATGTTGACCGTCAAACGCATCTGGATCCCGCTCGCGGCCTCGGCACTGGCGCTGGCCGCCTTTTCATTACAGGCCGAGGAGATGCGCTTCAGCGCCAAGCTCACCGGTGCCGCGCAGCTGCCCGAGCCGACCAAGTCGACGGCCGAAGGCGACCTGACGCTGGTCGTGGCCCCCGGCGGCGCCAAGGTCAGCTACACGCTCACCGTCAAGAACATCACGAACGCCACCGGCGCCGACATCCATCTCGGGCTCGAGACCGCGAACGGCCCGTCCGTCATCAAGCTGTTCCCGATCCACGGCGCGACGCCGAAGAAAGGGCCGTTCAGCGGCGTGCTCGCGGAAGGAACGTTCACCGCCGCCGACCTCACGGGACCGCTGCAGGGCGGCTCGCTGGCGGACCTGATCGAGGAATTCGGTGAGGGCCAGGCCTACGTCAACATCCACACCGACGACGGCGTGCCGCCGCAGGACACCGGGCCCGGCGATTATCACTTCGGCGAGATTCGCGGGCAGATCAAGTAGCCCGCAGGCCGAACACGCGGGCGGCGTTGCCGCACAGGAATGCCGCCTGCGTCGCGTCATCGAGGCCGAGCGCCTCGAATTCCTCGAGCGCTTTCTTCGGGGCGATCATCGGCCAGTTCGTGCCGAACATCACCTTGCCGCGGCCGTGCGCCTTGAGGTACGCGACGAGGTTCGCCGGATAGCGCTTCACGGTGTACGCGGACGTGTCGATGTACACGTTCGCGTGCTTCGTGGCGACCGCGATCATCTCGTCCGTCCACGGGTAGCCGATGTGCCCGCAGACGATGACGAGTTCCGGGAAGTCGATCGCGACCTGGTCGATGTAGGGAATCGGCCGTCCGACCTCGGACGGCATGAGCGGCCCGGTGTGCCCGACCTGCGTGCAGAACGGAACGCCGAGCTCGCAGCATTCGTCGTAAACCGGATAGAAGCGCGCGTGCGTCGGCGGCATTTCCCAGAGCCACGGCAGCACGCGAATGGCCTTGAAGCCGAGGTCCCGCACGCAGCGGCGGATTTCCTTGACGGCATCGCGCGGGCGCCGGATGTCGACCGAGCCGACCCCGGCGAGCCGATCGGGCGCCTGGCGCACGAAACCCGCCACTTCATCGTTCGAGATGAGCGAGCCGCGCGGGCCTTCCCAGGCGCTGATGAGGCTCTTCGCGACGCCCGCCTCGTCCATCGCGGCCAACGTCACCGAGAGCGGCCAGTCCGTGATCGTCGCCAGGCCCTTCGTGTCGCCCCGCGTCCAGCGCCGCAGCGACTCGAACATCGGCTCCGCGAGATGTCGGGCCGTCGGGTGCTGGGCCCAGGCGTCGATGATCATGCAGCCGCCTCGTCAGTGCGCCGGGAGGCGCCGTTTCCCATCGGTGCGGCCCTCCAGGATCGAACGCGCATATTCCTCGCTGACACGCCTGCGCCAGGCGCGCAGGAACAGGCGAACCGTATCCTCGTCGTCAGTCTCCTCGACCTGGAGGCCATCGGTCGACGGGAGCTGCTCTTCGTCCTTTGCTTCGTTCCGGGGCCTCATGGCAGTACCGTCACGAGCGGCTAGTGGTTGACCGCAAAACAAATTTTCGCACCGCGGCCGGATGGCGGCGCTGCGGATATTGCCTATGGCCCGCGATCCGCGAGCCACGCCGGCCCCGCAGAACCCCGTCCGTGCCCGTCACTTGACGATCGAACTGCAAGTATTGACCGAAGCAACGTACTCGAGGTTCCCGGCCGTCACCCCGTTGACGCAGAAACCCACCGTGCCCGGCGTCCTCGATCGCGACGAGTAGTAAAGTCGGCACGCTCCTCGACCGCCGGACGGACCCGATCGCTCGGAGCCCGGTCCCGGACTCGCAGTGGCATCCGGTTCCCATGCCGGTGCCCTCCCCTTATTGGTGATTCCACCCGGTCCCACGGCCGGGCTGACGAGGAGCGTACTCGAACTGTGAACCAGTTCGCGTCACTCGTGACATAACGCCATTGACTCAGCGGAATCCCGCATGGCAGCGGGGTCACCGTTCCCTAGACTGGCGGACCAACCTCAGTCGCACGGTCGAAGGAGTGGTCATGGCCATGCGCCCCGTCGAGCGACCTTCTCCTGGCGCGCGCTGCGCGTACCGGCTCGCACTCGTGTTGACGGCCGTAATCGCGCCTGCCGCCCAAGGCGAGCCGCTCCTGACCCGCAACCAGAATCCCCTGCTGCTGCCGTACGGCCTGCCGAACCCGTTGCCGGCGCGGCTGCCCGCGCACCGCTCGGGCCGCGCAGCGCTTGTGGTGAACTGGTCCAACGCCGCGAACGACGACTTTTCGGACTCGCACTCCTTCACGCTCGACGCCGAGGCCGTGGACGTCAGGTTGCGCGCGGAGTATGCGTTCGCGCCGGACTGGGCGGGACTCGTGGAACTGCCGTGGCGCAACTTGAGCGGCGGCACCCTCGACAGCTTCATCGAGAACTGGCACGACTTCTTCAACCTGCCGAAGGGGCCGCGACACCACATGCCGCAGGATCGACTGCTGATCGAGTACCAGCAGGGCGACAAGGTCGAACTGCAACTCGACGAAAGCAGCGCGGGCATCGGCGACATTCCGCTCGCGGTGGGATACCAGATCCAGTCGACGGACAAGGGCGCGCTCGCGGGCTGGCTGACGGTGAAGTTGCCGACCGGCGATTCCAAGGACCTGCTCGGTAGCGGCGCCGCGGACGTCGCGCTGAGCTTCTCAGGCCAGACCCAGTTGGCGGAGCACTGGCAGGTCTTCGGGCAGTTGGACGCCGTGTGGCTCGGCCAGGGCGACATCCTTCCCGATTACCAGCAGAGCTTCGCGTGGGCCGGGCTCGCGGGTGTGTCGTGGAACGCGTGGCGCGCGCTCGACCTCACGGTGCAGTTCTATGCGAACTCGAAGGTCTTCGACACGGCGGTCGATGGCCTATCGGGCGATGCGATCGTGCTGAGTTACGGAGGCGCCTGGCGCACGTCAGGCGGCTGGCGCTTCGACTTCGGCATGAACGAGGACATCCAGGTGGACATGTCGCCGGATGCAACGTTCTACGTCGCCGTGCAGCGGGGGTTCTGAAAGGACGGGGCACGGCCGGGAAGCGCAAACGCCCCTCGCGGGGCGTTTCGTTTTTGGCGGAGAGGGAGGGATTCACTCGGCACGCCGCAGCGTGCCTCGCCCCGCTGGGGCGCCCTCGATGGCTCGCGCAATCGAGGGCGTGCAAATCGGCAACGCCGATTTGTCGAACCCACGGTTCCCTCGGGTTCTCATCCTCCCTCGTGCCACAAACGCAAACGCCCCTCGCGGGGCGTTTCGTTTGTGGCGGAGAGGGAGGGATTCGAACCCTCGGAGGGCTTTCGCCCTCGCCGGTTTTCAAGACCGGTGCATTCAACCGCTCTGCCACCTCTCCATATCGATCCGTCGGTCTGCTGCTCAGCCCTTGATGACTTCCGCTCCACCCATGTACTTCCTGAGCGCCTCGGGCACGACGACACTGCCATCGCCCTGTTGGTAATTCTCCAGCACCGCGACGAGCGCGCGCCCCACAGCGACGCCCGAACCGTTCAGCGTGTGTACCGGCTCGGGCTTGCCCGTGGCCGGATTGCGCCAGCGCGCCTGCATGCGCCGCGCCTGGAACGCCTCGCAGTTGCTGCACGACGAAATCTCGCGGTACTTCTGCTGCCCCGGCAGCCAGACCTCGAGGTCGTAGGTCTTCGCGCTGCCGAAGCCCACATCGCCACTGCAGAGCGCCACGACGCGATACGGCAGATCGAGGCCCTGCAGCACCTTCTCTGCGTGGCCTGTAAGCTCCTCGAGCGCCGCGTACGAATCCTCGGGCCGCACGACGTGCACCAGCTCGACCTTCTCGAACTGGTGCTGGCGGATCATGCCGCGCGTGTCCTTGCCGTAGGACCCCGCCTCGGAGCGGAAGCACGGCGTGTGAGCCGCGTACTTCCGCGGCAGCGTGCCCGCCTCGAGGATCTGCTCGCGCGCCAGGTTCGTGACCGGCACTTCGGCCGTCGGGATCAGGAAGAATTCCTGCTCGCCCGACACCACGCGGAACAGGTCGGCCTCGAACTTCGGCAACTGCCCGGTGCCGACGAGCGACGAGCGCGCGACGAGGTACGGCGCATACACCTCGGTGTAGCCGTGCTGGCTCGTGTGCAGGTCGAGCATGTACTGGATGAGCGCGCGGTGCAGGCGCGCGACGCCGCCCTTCAGGACGACGAACCGCGCGCCGGAGATGCGGCCGGCCGCCTCGAAGTCCACCATCGCGAGCTTCTCACCGATCGCGACGTGATCGAGCGGCGTGAAGTCGAATTCGCGCGGTGTGCCCCAGCGACGCACCTCGACGTTCGCCGTCTCGTCCCGCCCATCCGGGACGCTCTCGTGGAGCATGTTGGGGAGGCCCAGCACGAGCTCGTCGAACTCGGCGGTCGCAGCCGACTGCTCTTTCTCCAGGCTCTCGAGCTTGCGGGCGAGCGCCTCGCCATCGGCGAGAAGCCCGGTGATGTCCTCGCCCTTGCCCTTCGCCATGCCGACCTTCTTCGCGTGAGCGTTGCGAGCCGCACGGGTCTCATCGGCCGCGACCTGGGCTGCCTTGCGGCGCTCCTCGAGCGCACGGAATCGCTCGACGTCGAGCACGAACCCGCGTCGCGCGAGATTGCGGGCGACGGCGTCGGGGTCGGCGCGGAGCAGCTTGGCGTCGAGCATGGCGGGACGTCCTGAACGCAGTGGCGGCTGAAAAGAGGTGAATTGTACGAGAAAAAGGGGACATTCTGGATCTCCAGCACGGAGGCTGGAAATCCAGAATGTCCCCTCTGCTATTTCTTCGCGCGGAGGCGCTCCAGCGCCTCGCGTATCCTGATCTCGAGTCCTCTATCGACGGGCTCGTAGTACCGGGCCGGCTCCATCCCGTCCGGGAAGTATTTCTCCCCAGCCGCGTACGCATCGGGCTCGTCGTGCGCGTAGCGGTAGCCCTTGCCGTAACCGAGGCCCTTCATCAGCCCGGTCGGGGCGTTCCTCAGGCGCAGCGGAACGTCGAGCGTTCCGTGCCGCTTCGCATCCTCCATTGCCGCACCGAACGCCACGTACACGGCGTTGCTCTTGGCCGCGCAAGCCATGAACACGACGGCCTGGGCGATCGCGAGCTCGCCCTCGGGACTGCCGAGCCGCTCGTACGTCTCGCAGGCCTGCAGCGCGAGCGCAAGCGCCCGCGGGTCCGCGTTGCCGACGTCCTCGGACGCCATGCGCAGCACGCGCCGCGCCACGTACCGCGGATCGCAGCCGCCGTCGAGCATGCGGCACAGCCAGTAGAGCGAGGCGTCGGGATCGGACCCGCGCACCGCCTTGTGCAGCGCCGAGATCTGGTCGTAGAACTGCTCGCCCTTCTTGTCGAAGCGGCGGTAGCCGCCCGCCGAGACCTCGCCCGCGATCGGCTCGGTGATTGCCCCATCCCCGGCGCGCGCGAGGTCGAGCGCCACCTCGAGCAGGTTCAGCGCGCGCCGCGCGTCGCCGTCCGCCGCACGCGACAGTGTCTCGAGCGCCTCGGCATCGATCCTGACCGCGCCCGCACCGGCCTCGACTTCGTGCGCCAGCGCCCGCTGCAGGACCACCTTGACGTCCTCCGGCGCGAGCGCCCGCAGCACGTACACCCGCGCGCGCGACAGCAGCGCGCTGTTGATCTCGAAGGAAGGGTTCTCCGTGGTCGCACCGATGAAGCAGACCGTTCCGTCCTCGACGAACGGCAGGAACGCGTCTTGCTGCGACTTGTTGAACCGGTGGACTTCGTCGAGGAAGAGCACCGTCTGGCGCCCGGATTGCCGTCGCAGGACCTGCGCCTGTTCCACCACCGCGCGCACGTCCTTCACGCCCGCCATCACGGCCGAGAGCGCGACGAATTCGGCGTCGCAGGTACGCGCGACGAGCCGCGCGAGCGTCGTCTTGCCCGTGCCCGGCGGACCCCAGAGGATCATCGAGTGAAGGCTGCGTCCTTCGAGCATTCGACGCAGCGGCTTGCCGGGCGCGAGCAGGTGCGACTGCCCCACGAACTCGTCGAGACTGCCGGGCCGCATGCGATCGGCCAGCGGGCGCCATCCGCCGGCTTCACGCGAGCTCAGCTCGAGGTCAGCCATGACTCCGCCTTGCGAGCCCACCCGCCCGTGTAGCGCAATGCCAGTACGATCCCGGCGCCGATGCCGAGCGTATTCGCGACCATGTCGAGCAGTTCCGCAGCGCGCCCCATGTGCATGAGCCCCTGCAGGATCTCCATGGTGAGCCCGAGCGCCAGCAGCGCGAGCGCGACTTTCCAGTAGGCGGCGCGCGGCACGAGGCCCGTGAACCAGAGCGACAACCCCAGGTATGCCGACAGGTGTTCGATCTTGTCGAAGCCGCCGGGTGCCGGGAGATCGAGGTTTGGCGTCAGGCTCCCGTACACGACCGCGGCGACGAGGATCGCGCTCAACGCGACCCAGAGATTCCGGTGACGCAGGGGCAACATGGCCTGCGGCTAGGGCTTTGCGTCGCCGATGACGTCGGCGCCCTTCGGCGGCTCGAACCGGAACAGGGCCGGATCCAGTGAGACATTGCGGCGTACGTTGCTGAAATCGAGCGAGGTGCTCTGGCCGAGCTTGTCCGTGAGTTCCATCGCGGCCAACTCACCCTTGGCATTGAATCCGAGGCTCACTTTCTCGAAATCGGAGCCACGATCCTTCGGCGTGAGCCGGCACCACGTCCACTGCGCGTCCCGCTCGACGGGCCCGCCCTTGAAACCCTCGGCGACCGAGCCCGAACCGGAGAGCAGCATGGCTGGCGTCGAGCCGAGCCCCGACAGCAGCGGACGCACCGTCACCTGCGCGAGGTCGGCATCGTAGAGCCACAGCTTCGTCCCGTCCGCCACGATGGTCTGCACGTACGGATCGCGATAGTCCCAGCGGAACCTGTTCGGACGCGAGATCGACAGCGTGCCCGTGGCACGGTTGGTGATCTGGCCTTCCCGGTTGCGGACCACCTGCACGAAGTCGGCGGAGAGGGTCTTGACCGAGCCGAGGTACGCATCGACCTGCGCGATCGACTCGTCGGCCGCCGTGGCCGCGAGGCTGATGGTCATGAGCACCCCGGCGAACAGGCCGCGAGCAAGGACGGACAGCAGCATCGGCGGTCTCAATCCACTTCGGGCGGCGGCGGTGCGAGCACTTCCCGGCTGCCGTTCGACTGCAGCGGGCCGACGAGCCCCGCCGCTTCCATCGCCTCGATCATGCGCGCCGCGCGGTTGTAACCGATCTTGAGGCGTCGCTGCACGCCGGAAATCGAGGCCTTGCGGCTCTCGGTCACGATCTTCACGGCCTCGTCGTAGAGCGGATCCTGCTCCGGGTCGCCGCCACCCTCCTCGCCGCCGCCGGACTCGCCGGGCAGTCCCGGGATCGGCGCCGACGGTCCGTCGAGGATCTCGTCCACGTACGACGGCGGACCCGCAGACTTGAGGTTATGGACGACGCGATGGACCTCGGAGTCCGAGACGAACGCGCCATGCACGCGCACCGGCAGCGACGTGCCGGGCTGCAGGAACAGCATGTCGCCGTGGCCAAGCAGCGCCTCGGCGCCGCTCTGGTCGAGGATCGTGCGCGAGTCCACCTTGGCCGACACCTGGAACGCGATGCGAGTCGGGATGTTCGCCTTGATGAGGCCCGTGATGACGTCCACCGACGGGCGCTGCGTCGCGAGGATCAGGTGGATGCCCGATGCGCGGGCCTTCTGTGCGAGCCGCGCGATGAGTTCCTCGACCTTCTTGCCGACGATCATCATGAGATCGGCGAGTTCGTCCACCACCACGACGATGAACGGCAGCGGCTCGACCAGCGGCACGGAATCCGGATCGCCATCGGGCGGCAGGCGCTTCATCTCGAGCGGGTCGCGCATCGGCGTGCCCGCCTCGGCCAGGTCCTTCACCTTGCGGTTGAAACCCGCAAGATTGCGCACGCCGGCGGCGGCCATGAGCTGGTAGCGCCGCTCCATCTCGGCGACGCACCAGCGCAGCGCGTTCGCCGCCTGCTTCATGTCGGTCACGACCGGCACGAGCAGGTGCGGGATGCCCTCGTACACCGAGAGTTCCAGCATCTTCGGGTCGATCATGATCATGCGGACGTGCTCGGCCGAGGACTTGTAGAGCAGCGACAGCACCATGGCGTTGATCGCCGTGGACTTGCCGGAGCCCGTCGTGCCGCCGACGAGCAGGTGCGGCATGCGCGCCAGGTCCGCGACGACCGGGTTGCCGCCGATGTCCTTGCCGAGCACCAGTGCGAGCGACGAGGCCATGTCGTCGTAGGCCTTCGACTTGATGATCTCGCCGAGCGTCACGATCTCGCGCGACTCGTTCGGGATCTCGAGGCCCATCGTGGACTTGCCCGGGATGACCTCGACAATCCGGACACTGACCGCGGAGAGGGCGCGCGCGAGGTCCTTCGCGAGGTGCGAGATCTGCGCAACCTTCACGCCCGGCGCCGGACGCAGCTCGAAGCGCGTGATCACCGGGCCCGGGTGCACCTCGACGACCTCGGCCTCGACGCCAAAGTCACGCAGCTTGAGCTCGACCAGGCGCGACATCGCCTCGAGCGCCTCGGGCGAGTACCCGCCCTGCCGTGGCGGCGCGTCGTCGAGCAGCGAGAGCGCGGGCAGTTCCGTCGAGCCCGGCCGCTCGAACATCGCGACCTGCTTCTCCTTCTCGACGCGTTCGCTCTTCTCCACCTTGGGTGCGGGAATCTCGATCTTCGGCGGCTTGCGCTCCGCCGCCTTCTTCTGCTCCTCGCGCACAACTTCCTGCCGCGCCTGCTTCACCTCGCGCCCGACTTTCACGTCCTGCGCGGTGGCGATACGCGCCCTGACCAACGCGATGCCTGCGAGCACGCCGCGCCCGATGCGATCCATGGTCTCGAGCCACGAAATGCCGGTGAAGAGCGAGACCGAGCCGAGCCAGGTCGCGAGCAGCAGCAGCGTCGCGCCCAGGAAGCTCAGCGACTTTGCCAGGCCGTCGCCCACGAGCGCGCCGAGCAGGCCGCCCGCCGTGTTCGGCAGCGAGCCGCCGGAGAAATGCAGCGTCGCGAGCCCGCAACTCGAAGCGAGCGCGAGCACGAAGCCGAGCGCGCGGAGGCCCGTGGTGCGGCGATCGATCGGCTCGGCGCTCTTGCGCTCCTGGAACAGCGTCCAGCCCGCGAACCCGAGCATGACCGGGAACAGGAATGCCGGCGCGCCGAACAGCACGAAGAACAGGTCGGACAGCCACGCACCGAACGGGCCGATCAGGTTGGTCACCGGGCCGGGCTGGCCGGTCGAGGAGAATGCGGGATCGGCGCGGTCGTAGCTGGCGAGCGCGACGAACAGGATCAGCCCCAGGGCGCCGAAGATCCACAGCGCGCTCTCGCGCAACCCGCGGGCGACGATCGCGGCCTGCGCCGCCTCGCCCCGTTTCGATTCCTGCCTAGGCACCCGAGATCACCTGAAAGCTCAATACTTTCGCGTAAGCGTATGAAGTTGCGAAGATTACCGGGATGGCGCGAGGACCGCTACAACGTCGGGCCGGCCGGCCGGCAGCGGGCTGGCAGCGAGTGCTTTGCCGACCGGCGGCGAGTTGCTTACCATGCCGCGCCCCCACCCGGGCGCGACGCGCCAACGAGCGAGGAAGTATACATGAGCGGTCCCCGACACTCGCGGCTGATCATCCTCGGTTCCGGACCCGCCGGTTACGCGGCAGCCGTGTACGGCGCCCGCGCAAACCGCAGTCCACTGCTGATCACCGGCATGGAACAGGGTGGCCAGCTCATGACCACCACCGAGGTGGACAACTGGCCGGGTGACCCGCACGGCCTCACCGGTCCGGGCCTGATGGAGCGCATGCGCGAGCACGCCGAGCGCTTCAACACCGAGATCCTGATGGACCACATCAACGAGGTGGACTTAAAGCGCCGCCCGTTGCTGCTCAAGGGCGACCGCGGCGAGTACACCTGCGATGCGCTCATCGTCGCGACCGGCGCGAGCGCCCGCTACCTCGGCCTCGAGTCCGAGCAGGCCTTCCGCGGCCGGGGCGTCTCCGCCTGCGCCACGTGTGACGGATTCTTCTTCCGTGGCCAGCGCGTCGCGGTCATCGGTGGCGGCAATACCGCCGTGGAAGAGGCGCTGTACCTCTCGAACATCGCGGCGCACGTCACGCTCGTGCACAGGCGCGACAAGCTGCGCTCGGAGAAGATCCTGCAGGACCGGCTCTTCGAACGGCAGCGGGCTGGCGTCGTCGACATCGTGTGGAACTACACGGTCGACGCGGTGCTCGGCGACGATTCGGGAGTGACCGGCCTTCGCGTCGCGGCGACGGACGGATCCGGCACTCGCGACATTCCGGTCGCGGGCGTGTTCATCGCCGTCGGCCATACGCCGAACACGCAGATCTTCGAGGGCCAGCTCGAGATGAAGGGCGGCTACATCGTCGTGAAGGGTGGCTCGGACGGCGGTGCGACGGCGACCAGCGTGCCCGGCGTGTTCGCCGCCGGCGACGTCGCGGACCACGTCTACCGGCAGGCGATCACATCGGCGGGCACGGGATGCATGGCCGCGCTCGACGCCGACAAGTACCTCGACGAGCTCGACGCCGGCTCGCACTGAACGCCCTTCCCCGCTTCCCGATGGACGCGCAGGCGGAGATCGTGGAGCGCATCGCGGAGGTCCGCGCCGAGGACTGGGACGCGCTCGACCCGGGCGGACACCCCTTCGCCAGGCACGCGTTTCTCGCCGCGCTCGAGTCGTCCGGCTGCGTCGGAGGCGAGACCGGCTGGTACCCCCGCCACCTCCTGGTGCGCGGCGCCAGAGGGCAACTGCTCGGGGCCGTGCCGCAGTACCTCAAGAGCCACTCGTGGGGCGAATTCATCTTCGACTGGAGCTGGGCGCAGTCCTACGCGCGCGCCGGCCTCGAGTACTACCCGAAGCTGCTCTCGGCGATTCCATTTACCCCGGTCACTGGTCCGCGCCTGCTCGTCGCCCCCGGGGCGCCCGCGGAACTGCGTGAGGCGCTCGCACGCCTGCTGCTGGCAACCGCGCGCCAGGGCAATGTATCCGGCGTGCACGTCAATTTCACGACGGAGGAAGACCAAGCCGCGCTCGAGGATGCAGGATTCATGCGCCGCCACGACTGCCGCTTCCAGTGGCGCAACGCGGGTTACCGCGACTTCGACGACTTCCTCGACCGCTTCCGCTCGGAGAAGCGGAAAAAGGCCCGCCGCGAGCGCCGGCGCGTACAGGAAGCGGGCGTGACCTTCCGGACACTGCAGGGCGCCGACATCGACGCGGCTCTGTGGCACACGATCTTCAGTTTCTCGGAACGCACGTTCCTGCGACACGGCAATGCCCATTACCTGAGCGCCGGCTTCCTCGCACTCGTGTCGAGGCATCTCCCGGGCGCGGCCATGGTCAAACTGGCCGAGCGTGCCGGCGCGCCGGTCGCCGCCGCGATCTTCTTCCAGGACGAGGATTGGCTGTACGGACGCTACTGGGGTGCGGCCGAGCACTTGGACTGCCTGCACTTCGAAGCCTGCTACTACCAGGGCATCGAGTACTGCATCGAGCATCGGCTCGCGGGTTTCGACCCGGGCACGCAGGGCGAACACAAGCTTGCGCGCGGCTTCGAGCCCACGCTCACGCGCTCGGCGCACTGGCTGGCCCACCCGGGCTTCGCCGCCGCGGTCGCGCGCTTCCTCGAGCGCGAGCGGGCCGCGGTCGACGAGTACATCGCGGCAGCGTCGGAGCACCTGCCCTTCCAGCGCGGAGCGGACGCTTGATCCCCTGGCTCAGGCCCGACGACCCGCCGGATGCGTTCCCGCCCGTCAGCGAGGCGTTGCGCGAACCCGACGGCCTGCTGTGCGCCGGAGGCGATCTCTCGGTGCCACGGCTGCTGGCGGCCTACCGCCGCGGCGTCTTCCCGTGGTTCTCGGAGGGCCAGCCGATCCTGTGGTGGTGCCCGGACCCGCGGGCCGTGCTGTTCCCGCGCGAGTTCAAGGTGTCGCGCAGCCTCGCCAAGACCCTGCGCAATCGCGGTTTCGAGACCACCTTCAACCGGTCATTCGGAGCAGTGATGCGTCACTGCGCCGACAGCGACCTGCGCCCGGAAGGCACCTGGATCACGCCGCGGATGCTGGCCGCCTACCAGGACCTGCACGCGGCGGGCTACGCGCATTCCGTCGAGACGTGGCTCGACGGCCGCCTCGTCGGCGGCCTGTACGGCATCGCGCTTGGACGGGCGTTCTTTGGTGAATCGATGTTCAGCCTCGAAAGCGACGCGTCGAAGGTCGCCCTCAAGGCGCTCGTGGACACCGCCATCGCCCGGGACGTGCAGCTCATCGACTGCCAGGTCTCGAGCCCTCACCTTGCGAGCCTCGGCGCGCGCGACATCCCCCGCGGCGAGTTCGCAACACTGCTCGATGAACTCATTCCCGACCTGCGACCCGCTGTCGGTTGGACGCAACGCTGAATTGCATTGCGGCAGGCCTTTATGCAGAATTCGCGCGGCCCGTGGGGCTGCGGCGAGGGTGCATGGCGAAGGAAGATGCAATCCAGATGGAAGGCCGGGTCGTGGAGACCCTGCCCAACACGACTTTCCGTGTCCAGCTGCAGAACGGCCACATCGTCACGGCGCACATCTCGGGCAAGATGCGCAAGAACTACATCCGCATCCTCACCGGCGACATGGTCACCGTGGAGATGACCCCATACGACCTGACGAAGGGGCGGATCGTCTACCGCGGGCGCTAGCAGCCCCCGCTTCGCCCCTCACTCGAGCAGCGCCGGCTCCTCCGCCGAGCGTGTTTCGATCCTGAGCTCGCCGTCGTGGCCCACGCTCACGAACGCGTGCCCACCCTTCTCGAGCCGGCCGAACAGCAGCTCCTCCGCGAGCGGCCGCTTGATGTGCTCCTGGATGACCCGCGCCATCGGCCGAGCTCCCATCTTCGGGTCGTAGCCGCGCTGCGCGATCCACTGGCGCGCGTCGTCCTCGATGTGCAGGGCGACGCCCTTCTGCTCGAGCTGCGTCTCGACCTCCATCAGCAGCTTGTCCACGACCCGCTGGATCGTCCGCTCGTCGAGCGGGCCGAACTGCACGATGGCGTCGAGCCGGTTGCGGAACTCGGGCGCGAAGAGCCTTCGGATGGCTTCCATCCCGTCCGGCGCATTGTCCTGCGCGACGAAGCCGATCGGCGTGCGGCTCATGTCCGCCGCGCCCGCGTTCGTCGTCATCACGATCACGACGTGGCGGAAGTCGGCCTTGCGCCCGTTGTTGTCGGTGAGCGTGCCGTGGTCCATGACCTGCAGCAGGAGGTTGAACACGTCCGGGTGCGCCTTCTCGATCTCGTCGAGCAGCAGCACGCAGTGCGGATGCTTGGTGATCGCCTCCGTGAGCAGCCCGCCCTGGTCGAAGCCGACGTAGCCCGGCGGTGCGCCGATCAGGCGCGAGACGGTGTGCCGCTCCATGTATTCCGACATGTCGAACCGGATCAGCTCGACGCCGAGCACGTTGGCGAGCTGCCGCGTCACCTCGGTCTTGCCGACGCCGGTCGGGCCGGCGAACAGGAAGCTGCCCACCGGCTTGCGGTGGTCGCCGAGGCCCGAGCGCGACATCTTGATCGCGGACGACAGCGTCTCGATCGCGCGGTCCTGCCCGTAGATCACGAGCTTCAGGTTGCGCTCGAGGTTCCGGAGCACGTCGCGGTCGCTCGAGGAGACGGTCTTCGGCGGGATGCGTGCAATCCGCGCGACGACGTCCTCGATCTGCTCGACCGTCACGCTCTCCTGGCGCTCCCCGACCGGCTTCAGGCGCTGGCGGGCACCCGCCTCGTCAATCACGTCGATCGCCTTGTCGGGCAGGTGCCGGTCGTTGATGTGGCGGGCGGAGAGCTCGGCGGCCGCGCGCAGCGCGTCATCCTCGTAGCGGATACCGTGGTGTTCCTCGAACTTGCTGCGCAGCCCGCGCAGGATCGCGATCGTCTCCTCCACCGACGGCTCGACGACGTCGATCTTCTGGAAACGACGGGTGAGCGCGTGGTCCTTCTCGAAGATGCCGCGGTACTCCTGGTAGGTGGTCGAGCCGATGCAGCGCAGCTCACCGTTCGCGAGCGCGGGCTTGATCAGGTTCGAGGCGTCCATCACGCCGCCCGAGGCCGCGCCGGCCCCGATCACGGTATGGATCTCGTCGATGAAAAGGATGGCGCCGGGCTGCTTGCGCAGCTCCGAGAGGACGGCCTTGAGCCGCTTCTCGAAGTCGCCGCGGTACTTGGTCCCGGCGATGAGCGACCCGAGGTCGAGGGAATACACGGTGCTGTCGGCCAGGACTTCGGGCACCTGGCCCTCGACCAGCATCCGTGCGAGTCCCTCCACGAGCGCGGTCTTGCCGACACCGGCCTCGCCGACGTACAGCGGGTTGTTCTTGCGGCGGCGGCAGAGGATCTCGATCGTGCGCTCGATCTCGAGCTTGCGACCGATGAGTGGGTCGATCTTGCCCTCGCGCGCCAGCGCGTTGAGATTGGTCGCGTACTTCTCGAGCGCCGAGCTGCCCTCGGCGTCGCGCTCGCCCTCCGGCTGCGACGACTCCTCCCCGCGCGACTCGCGCTCGTCGGTCGCCTTCGAGAGGCCGTGCGAGATGTAGTTCACGACGTCGAGGCGCGAGACGTCCTGCAGCGTGAGGAGATACGCCGCGTGCGAGTGCTTCTCGCTGAAGATGGCGACCAGCACGTTCGCGACCGAGACTTCCTTCTTGCCGCTCGACTGCACGTGGAACACGGCCCGCTGCAGCACCCGCTGGAAGCCGAGGGTGGGCTGCACCTCCCGGTCGTCGTCCTGCTTGAGCCGGGGAGTCGTCTGGTCGATGAACTCCTGCAGCTCCTTGCGGAGGCGGGTTCCGTCGGCGCCGCAGCCGCGCAGGATCTCGCGCACCTTCGGGGTGCCGATGATGGCGAGCAGCAGGTGCTCGACCGTCATGAATTCGTGGCGGGCCTCCCGCGCGGCCTGGAAGGCTTCGTTAAGGCAGATCTCGAGTTCGCTGCTCAACACGGTTTCAGGCCTCTTCCATCGTGCACAGGAGTGGATGCTGCTGCTGGCGGGCGTAGGTCGTCACCTGGGCCACCTTGGTCTCCGCAATGTCGTACGTATACACCCCGCACACGCCCTTGCCCCGGGTATGCACCTCGAGCATGACGCGGGTCGCGGTCGTGCGGTCCATGCCGAAGATCGACTCCAGCACGTCCACGACGAACTCCATCGGCGTGTAGTCGTCGTTCAGCAGGACCACCTGGTAGAGCGGCGGCCGCTTGGTCTTCGGCTGGGCCTCCTCGACCATCAGACCCTGGTTGTGCTGCGTTCGTTCCTCGCTCATGTCGCTTCGTCGCCTGGTGTCGACCCTATATAGAGCCCGGTACGGGCGGTGACAAGGCCACCCATCCGCAATTTGCGCAATTGCCTTGAGGGCCCATCCCACATGTCCGTATGATGCGCCAACCTGCAAGAACCGCCTTGCCGGACGGACACTTACACGAACCTGATGCAGCTGCCGAAGAGCCTCAGCCGAATCACCACGCTCGCCACCGGCGCAGGGGCGGACGGCTGGTCGAAGTCCCTGCCGATGCTGGTCTCCGCGGGGCTGGTCGTGCTGCTCGCGTGGCAACTGGTGCACCTCGCCTGGGTCCTGCTCGGCGCGGGCAAGCCGGCGGGCGCGCCGCAGGTGGCTGCCACGGCGCCGGTGCCGG
>JBBIVG010000037.1:0-16233 GCA_037439865.1 Nevskiaceae bacterium | reverse complement strand
ATGATGGCCATCGCCCAGACCACCGACTTGCGCGCCTGCTGCGCCGTCGGGACGGTGAAGAAGCGCATCAGGATGTGCGGCAGTCCCGCCGTGCCGAACACGAGCGCCATGCCGAGCGAGATCTGGTCGATTGGCGCCTTGAAGTAGAGGCCCGGCTCGAGGAATCGCTGCCCCAGCTGCTCGGGCGTCATGTTCTTCGCGGCGTCCCCGAGGAGGGAGGCCACTTTCGCCTGCACCTTCGCGTCGCCGACCACGTCGCCGAGGAAGGCCGGCAGGGAGAACCCGTAGGGCGTCCAGACCAGCATCACGAGCACGAGCGAGGCGATCACGAGCAGGACGGCCTTGATGATCTGCACCCAGGTCGTGGCGACCATGCCGCCGAACAGCACGTAGGCGAGCATCAGGATGCCCACCGCCATCACCGAGACTTCGTAGTCGATGCCGATCAGCGTCTTCACGAGCACGCCGCCGCCGACCATCTGCGCGGTCAGGTAGAACGTGGAGACCGTGATCACCGAGAGAGCGCCGACGATGCGCATCGCCTTCGGGTTGTTGCGGTAGGCCAGGATGTCCGGCAACGTGTACTTGCCGATGTTGCGGCAGGGCTCGGCGATCAGAAGCAGCACGGTGATGTAGGCCACGAGCCAGCCCACGGAGTACATGAACCCGTCGTAGCCGTACTGCGAGATCAGTCCGGCGATGCCGAGGAACGAGGCTGCCGACAGGTAGTCACCGGCGATGGCCCAGCCGTTCTGCATGCCCGTGACGCCGCCGCCCGCGGTGTAGAAGTCGGACGCGGACTTCACCCGCTTTGCAGCGAGGTAAGTGACATACATCGTCACGCAGATGATCGCGGCGAATACCGCGAACGTGAGCCAGCGATACTCCGCGGCGACGGCACCCTGCGCGAACGCGGCGCCGCTGCCGACCGCGAGCGCGCCGGCGATGCCGTAGACGAGGAGGCGTCGATTCGAGGTCATCATGGTTCAGCCCCCCTTCTCGTAGTCGGCCGCGATTTCCCGGGCCATGCGGTCGAAGTCGCGGTTGGCGACCCGGGAGTAATAGATCGCAACTCCCCAGGCGACCACGAACTGGATCAGCGCGAACACGATGCCGAAATTGACGACGCCCCAGACCCTGGTCTTGAACAGGTCCTGGAAATAGGCGGCGCCGATCGGCAGCAGGAAGTAGAACACCACGGAGAAAATCATGAGTCCCGTGAGGAACCCCTGCTTCCTGCGGTGCAGAGCCTGGAAGCGCGGATCGGCAATCACCGCATTCCAGTCGATCTTGGGCGCTGTGGCCATGAATAGTCCCCCGTTTGTAGTCGCCGACGCGGACTGCGTGGGCGGAATCTAGCAAGGGCCCGGTGCGGGCCCACTGCGACATTGGTCGTAGGTGGAGGGATCGAGGCGCGCTGCGGGATACGACCTTGGTCGTAGTAAGAAAAGGGAAATGGAAAAAGGGGACAGTCCCCGATTGGGGACTGTCCCCTTTTTCCATTCCTTCTCTCTTCGTCCCGTCAGCGGTTCATGCGGTTGTCGACGAGCTGCGCAACGACCGACGGGTCGGCCAGCGTCGAGATGTCGCCGAGCTGGTCCGACTCGTTGGCCGCGATCTTGCGCAGGATGCGGCGCATGATCTTGCCGGACCGCGTCTTCGGCAGCCCGGGCGCCCACTGGATGAAGTCCGGCGTGGCGATCGGCCCGATCTCGCGACGCACCCACTCGCGCAGTTCCTTGCGCAGTTCCTCGGTCGGCGTCGCGTCCACGACCAGCGTGACGTACGCGTAGATGCCCTGGCCCTTGATGTCGTGCGGGCACCCGACCACCGCGGCTTCGGCGACCTTGGCATGCGCCACGAGCGCGCTCTCGATCTCCGCCGTGCCGAGGCGGTGGCCGGCGACGTTCAACACGTCGTCCACGCGGCCCGTGATCCAGTAGTAGCCGTCCTCGTCGCGGCGCGCGCCGTCGCCCGTGAAGTACCGGCCCGGGAACGTCTTGAAATACGTGTCGATGAATCTCTGGTGGTCGCCGAAGACGGTGCGCATCTGGCCGGGCCAGCTGTCGAGCAGCACGAGATTGCCCTCGCACGGGCCGCCGAGCACGTTGCCCTCGTTATCGACGATCGCCGGCTGCACGCCGAAGAACGGCAGCGTCGCCGACCCCGGCTTCTGGTCGATCGCGCCCGGCAGCGGCGTGATCAGGATGCCGCCGGTCTCGGTCTGCCACCACGTGTCCACGATCGGGCAGCGGTCGTCGCCCACCACCCGGTGGTACCACTCCCAGGCCTCGGGATTGATCGGCTCGCCGACCGTGCCGAGCAGCCGCAGCGACTTGCGCGAGTGCCTCTTCACCGGCTCCTCGCCATCGCGCATCAGGGCGCGGATGGCCGTCGGCGCCGTGTAGAACAGGGTCACCTGGTGCTTGTCGCACACCTGCCAGAAGCGGCTCACGTCCGGGTAGTTCGGCACGCCCTCGAACATGAGCGAGGTCGCACCGTTCGACAGGGGCCCGTAGACGACGTAGCTGTGGCCCGTGACCCAGCCGACGTCGGCCGTGCACCAGAAGATGTCCTCGTCCTGCACGTCGAAGACCGCCTCGTGGGTCAGCGACGCGTAGACGAGATATCCGCCCGTCGTGTGGAGCACGCCCTTCGGCTTGCCCGTGGATCCCGAGGTGTAGAGGATGAAGAGCGGGTCCTCGGCGTCCATGGTCTCGGGCGGGCACTCATCGGGCTGGCCGTCCACCACCTCGTGGAACCACTTGTCCCGCTCGTACATCGCCACGGCTCCCGCCGTGCGCCGCACGACCAGCACGTGCTTGACCGTCTCGGTGCCGGGCGAGCTCAGCGCCTGGTCCACGTTGGCCTTCAGCGGCACCTTCTTGCCGCCGCGAATGCCTTCGTCGGCCGTGATGACGACGTTCGAGGCGCAGTCGGCGATGCGCCCGGCCAGCGAGTCCGGCGAGAAGCCGCCGAACACCACCGAGTGGATCGCGCCGATGCGCGCGCACGCGAGCATCGCGACGGCCGCCTCGGGGATCATCGGCAGGTAGATCGTGACGCGGTCGCCCTTCTTCACGCCGAGCGAGCGCAGCGCGTTCGCGAGCTTGCAGACGCGGTGGTAGAGCTCGCGGTACGTGACGTGCGCGCTCTCGTTCGGGTCGTCGCCCTCCCAGATGATCGCGGTCTTGTCGCCGCGCGTCGCGAGGTGGCGATCGAGGCAGTTCACCGAGACGTTGAGCTGCCCGTCCTCGTACCAGCGGATGTGGAAATTCTTCGCGTCGTAGCTCGTGTCCTTGACGCGCGTGTAGGGGCGCGTCCAGTCGATGCGCTGGCCCATGCGCGCCCAGAAGCCCTCCGGGTCCTGCACGGACTCCTGGTAGAGCCTCAGGTACTGGTCGTGGGTGATGCGCGCCCGGGCGGCGAACCCGGCCGGAACCTTGTAGACCTTGGTCGCTGTCATCTGCGTCTCCCGGATTCTCGTTCGTCGCGCGCCGGCTCAGTCGAGCGCGGCCCGGATCCTGGCCGCATGCTCGGCCAGCAGTTTCGGATCAGCCATCTCCCGCGCGTGGAAGCGGAGGTCGATGCCCTCGTAGCGCGGCACGATGTGGAAGTGGATGTGGAAGACGCTCTGGCCGGCACCCCGTCCGTTCAGCTGCGCGATCATGAGTCCCGGTGCGTCGAAGGCCTTCTTCACCGCGCGCGCCACGCGCTGCGTCGCCAGGATCGTCGCCGCAAGCGACTCCGGTGGCAGGTCGAACAGGTTCTCCGCCTCCCACTTCGGCACCACGAGCGTGTGCCCGTCCGACTGGGGCATGACGTCCATGAAGGCGAGCGTGTGCGCGTCCTCGTGGACCTTGTGGGCAGGGATCTCGCCCCGCAGGATGCGCGCGAAGATGTTGTTCCGGTCGTAAGCCATGGACCCTCACCCGAAGCCTGGCGCCGGACCGAGTATAGCCACCGCCCTCGCCCGCCCCGGATAGGCATTCGACCAAAGGATGAGCCGGGGATCCCCTACTGCCCGAACACCCACTGGACGAGCGCGGCCTGGATGGCGGGACCGGCCCCGTCCTCGACGCCCGGGTGGTTCAGGATGATGACCGCGACGAACGTCCGCCCCGACGCGGCGTTCACGTAGCCGGCCAGCGCGCTCACGCCCTCGAGCGTACCCGTCTTCATGCGCAGCCGTCCCTGCATCTCGGGCGAGCGGAAGCGCTTGCGCAGCGTGCCGTCCGTCGCGGACAGGGGCAGCGAGGCGGCGAACTCGGGGAAGTACTGGCTGCGCCAGGCGTCGAGCAGCACGTCGGCGAGTCCCTGCGCGGAGATGCGCTCGTCGCGCGACAGGCCGGAGCCGTTGTCCAGCACGAGTTCCGGGATCGAGAGGTTCCGCGACGCCAGGAAGTCGGTGATCGCGCGGCGTCCGCCCGCCGTCGTGCCCGGGCGGCCCGCCTTCTCCGCGGCGAGGGTGAGCAGCAACTGCCGCGCCATGGTGTTGCTCGAGAACTTGTTGATCAGGCGGATGATTTCGGCGAGCGACAGGGAATCCTGGCTGTAGAGCAGCCGGGCGTCGGGCGGCAGCGCGCCCACACGCCATCCGCCGTCGAGCTTGCCGCCGCTCTGCTGCCAGAACGTCCGGAACGTGCCGTAGGCGAAGTCCGGTGCCCGCATCACGGGACGCGTGAAAGACATGGGGCCGCAGCCCGACGCGTAGCGGCCGGCGACGCCGATGCGATTGCCCGACGGTCCGTCGGGCATCGTGACCGAAACCCCGCCGGATCCGCGTCGGCAGGCACCGCGATCCAGTCGCGCGGAGTTGTCGATGGCCAGGTTGGCCGGCCAGGGATTCACGGCCGGGCGCAGCGTACCGGTCGTGAGGTCCGGGAACAGGCTGACCGTGACGGTCTGGAAGTTCACCAGCAGCGCGTCCGGCAGGACGTTGTAGGTGCGGAACGGCCGGTTGTCGAAGGCGCCGCGGTCGTCGCCCTGCGAGGCGAAGAGGCTGTCGTCGATGATCACGTCGCCCGTGACGCGCTCGACGCCCTCCTGTCGCAGGCCGTTCACGAAGCCCCACCAGCGCTCCGCGGTGAGGAACGGATCGCCGCCGCCCACCAGCACGAGGTTGCCTTCCAGCACCTGGTCCCGCACCGGGCCTGTCGCGTAGGCCCGGGTGTGCCACGTGTACGCCGGGCCGAGCGTCTCGAGCGCCGCGTACGTGGTCAGCACCTTCATGGTCGAGGCCGGGTTGCGCGGGACCGTCGAGTTGTAGCTGACCAGCGGTTCGTCGCGGCCGACCTCCTTCACCAGCACGCTCAGGCTCGTGCCGGGGATCCGCTGCTGCGCCATCGCCTGCTCCACCTCGGGAGGCAGGTAGGGGCGGTCGCGTGCACCCGCCGCGCAGGGCGCGACGACCAGCACGAACAGCCAGGCGAAGACGCGGATTCGCTTGGACATCACCACTCCTCGGAATACGCGCGATGATACGTGAACGCGCTGGCGGCGCGCGTTGCCGCTCTGCATACTTCGCTGCCCGCGGCGAGGACGACCATGCGCAAGATCTGGAACACGATGCTGAAGGGCCTGGTGGCGATCCTGCCGGTGGGCCTCACGCTGTACCTCGTCTACTGGCTCGCGGGCACCCTCGAGCGCGTGTTCTCGGGCGTCATCCGCGTCTTGCTGCCCGAGCACGCCTACTGGCCGGGCCTCGGGTTGCTCACGGGAATGGTGCTGCTGTTCCTCGCGGGCCTGGCGGTGAATGCGTACGTCGTGCGGCGCGCGCTGCGCTTCAGCGACCGGCTGTTCGAGCGCATCCCGGTCGTGAAGACGATCTACGTGGCGACCCGCGACTTCATGCGTTTCTTCCCCTCGTCGGGCAAGGGCAGCGACCTGAAGCGCGTGGTGCTCGTGCCCTTCGGGCCCGGCAAGGTGATCGGCTTCGTCACCGCCGAGTCGGGCGCGGCGCTCGGGCTCGACGACGGCGCGAAGGATACGGTCGCCGTGTATCTGCCGATGAGCTACATGATCGGCGGCCACACGATTTTCCTGCCGCGCGAGATCCTCGAGCCGACGTCGCTCTCGGTCGAGGCGGCCATGCGGATCGCGTTGATGGGAGGCGTCCAGAGCGCGCGCGCGGCCGACGGCGCGGCGCGGGAGGCGGCCTGAGATGCGCGCCGCGGTGATTCCCGTCACGCCGTTCGCGCAGAACTGTTCCGTCGTGTGGTGCGAGCAGACCGGCGCCGGCGCGGTCATCGATCCCGGTGGCGACCTCGACCAGATCCTCGCGACGGCGCGCGAGGAGAACGTGAAGCTCGAGAAGATCCTGCTCACGCACGCGCACATCGACCACGCGGGCGGCACGGCCGAGCTCGCCCGGACGCTGAAGCTGCCGATCGAGGGCCCCCACGTCGGCGACCAGTACTGGATCGACGGCCTGCCGGAGCAGGCGCGAATGTTCGGCTTCGGCAAGTGCGAGAAGTTCGCGCCGGACCGCTGGCTCGACGAGGGCGATCGCGTCCGCGTCGGGGAGGTCGAGTTCGAGGTGCGGCATTGCCCGGGTCACACGCCCGGCCACGTCGTGTTCTATGCGCCGTCGGACCGGCTGGCTTTCGTCGGCGACGTGCTCTTTGCCGGGTCGATCGGGCGCACGGATTTTCCAGGCGGCGACTACGACACACTCATCCAGGCCATCCGTACCAAGCTCTTTCCGCTGGGTGACGACGTGCGGTTCGTGCCGGGGCACGGCCCGATGTCCACGTTCGGCGAGGAGCGGCGCAGCAACCCGTTCGTGGGCGACGCCGCGGTGGGCGCGAGGCGCTGATTCCGGCGCGCGCCGGTCAGGTCTCGTTCTTGCGGCGACCGCGCTTCGGCCTGACCCGGCGCTCGTCGCCTTCGTAACCGTCGATCGAGACGCCGAGGTCGCGCGCCCGGCGCGGGCCGTTGCGGCGATCGTCGTAGTGCTCGTAGCGGCAGGTGCACTCGGCGCTGTCGCACTCCTTGAGCGGCAGCGCGGGAGCCTGTCGCGACAGGAAACGGCGATCTTGAAGCGCGCGTGCCGCCGCGCACGTCCGGTGGCCCGGCACGATCGTCACCGCGTGATAAGGATTGATCGCCTTCTTGGCCGTCGTCGGCTTCGCCTCGGGCTCCGTGCGCCCGAATAGCGACTTGGCCAGCTTCATCACGACTGTCGTCACGGTTCAACCCCCACGCACCCGTCACGCAGGCTAGCCCCCGCACCCGCGATAGCGGTGTGACCCGGTTCTCAATCCGTGACGCCGTGGCCCTTGCCGGCCATGCCCGGTGGGCCGAAACTCTCAAGGTCGAACCAGCCAGAGGCCCTCATGGCCAAGACCCGCCGGTCCTCGTCCGAGGCGCCCTTCGAATCCATCTATCGCCAAGGGTTTGTGCGTGTCGCCGTCGCCACGCCCCGGGTCGAGGTCGCGTCGCCGGCCTACAACGCGGAGCAGACGATCCGGCTGGCGCGCGAAGCCGCGAACCGCAAGGCGGTGCTGGCGGTCTTCCCGGAACTCGGGCTGTCGGCCTATTCGAACGAGGACCTGTTCCAGCAGGACGCGCTGCTCGACGCGTCACTGGCGGCGCTCGACCGCATCGTCGCGGAAAGCCGGGCGCTGCCCGTCGCCCTGGCGGTCGGCCTGCCGCTGCGAGCCGACGACCGGCTCTTCAATTGCGGCGTGCTGGTGCACCGGGGCCGCATCCTCGGCGCGGTGCCCAAGAGCTACCTGCCGAACTACCGCGAGTTCTACGAGAAGCGGCAGTTCGCGCCTGCGGCCCAGGCGCTGTCGACGGGCATCCGCCTGCTCGGCCAGGACGTACCCTTCGGCACGCGGCTCCTGTTCGCCGCGGCCAATGCGCCGGGGTTCGTGCTGCACCTCGAGTTGTGCGAGGACCTGTGGGTCCCGACGCCGCCGAGCACGCTCGCGGCGCTCGCCGGCGCGACGCTGCTCGGCAATCTCTCGGCGAGCGACATCACAGTGGGCAAGGCGGATTACCGCCGGCTGCTCTGCGCAGCGCAGTCGGCGAAGTGCGTCGCGGCCTACCTGTACTCGGCGGCCGGTCCGGGTGAATCCACCACCGACCTCGCCTGGGACGGCCATGCGCTCGTGTACGAGAACGGCGAGCGGCTCGCGGAGTCGAAGCGGTTCCCGCTCGAGCCCGGCCTGGTGACCGCCGACGTCGACCTAGACCGCCTGCGCCAGGAACGCACGCGCCTCACGAGCTTCGGCGACTGCGTGCAGGCCCATGCCGCCGCGCTCGCGGACTTCCGCCGCGTCGAGTTCGAGCTCGACCTGCCGCGCGGCCGCGTGCCGCTCGAGCGCCGGGTCGAACGTTTTCCGTACGTGCCGGCCGACCATGCGAAGCTCGACGAGCGCTGTGCCGAGGTGTACGACATCCAGGTCGAGGGCCTGATGAAGCGGCTCGCGGCGACCGGCCTCGACAAGGTGATCATCGGCATCTCGGGCGGCCTCGACTCGACCCAGGCGGCGCTCGTCGCGGTGCGGGCCTTCGACCGTCTCGGGCTGCCGCGCTCGAACATCCTCGGCTACACGCTGCCGGGCTTCGGCACCAGCCGGCACACGTTCGACAGTGCGCACTCGCTGATGAAGGCGCTGGGGATCGGGTCGGCGGAGATCGACATCCGTCCGTCGGCCGAGCTGATGCTGGAGCACATCGGCCATCCGTACAGCCGCGGCAAGCCGGTCTATGACGTGACGTTCGAGAACGTGCAGGCCGGGGAGCGCACGTCGCACCTCTTCCGCCTGGCGAACCACCACGGCGGGCTCGTGCTCGGCACCGGTGACCTGTCCGAGCTCGCGCTCGGCTTCACGACCTATGGCGTCGGCGACCACATGTCACACTACAACGTGAACGCCTCGGTGCCGAAGACCCTGATCCAGCACCTTGTGCGCTGGGTCGTCAGCACGAAGCAGTTCGACGCGGTGACGTCGAAGGTGCTGGCACGCATCGTCGAAACGAAGATCTCACCCGAGCTCGTGCCGGGCTCGGGCGAGGAACCGGAGCATTCGTCCGAGGCCGTGGTCGGTCCGTACGAACTGCAGGACTTCAACCTCTACTACGTGAGCCGCTTCGGCTACCGGCCGAGCAAGGTGGCATTCCTCGCGCACGCCGCGTGGGGCGACCGCGACGCCGGTGCGTGGCCGGACACCGTGCCGGAATCGGAGCGCCGCGAGTACGACCTCGCGACGATCCGGCACTGGCTCGGGGTGTTCCTGAAGCGATTCTTCCAGGGCAGCCAGTTCAAGCGCTCGGCGATGCCGAACGGCCCGAAGGTCGGGTCCGGCGGCTCGCTCTCGCCGCGCAGCGACTGGCGCGCTCCGAGCGACTCGCCGGCCACGGTGTGGCTCGAAGAACTCCGCTCGAACGTTCCCTCCCCCAGGTCGCGCAAGTAGCGCCGTCTCGCGTCCCAACCGGCAGTCAGTGCCGGTGCATGCGTACGGGCAATCGCCTCGAGCCCCACGTCCCCGGCTGCGCGGCGAACACCCCGGGGATCCTAGATCCGCAGCCGGAGCAGCGGCCCTCGGGCGTGAGGCCCCAGCGGCCGAGCTCGTACCAGTCGCGCTCGATCAGCAGCGCCCCGCAACCGGGGCACCACGTGCTGCCGCCCTTCCGGTCGTGCACGTTGCCCGTGTACACGTAGCGCAGGCCGTTGCGCATGGCGATGTCGCGCGCGCGTTGCAGCGTCGCGGCCGGCGTCGGCGGCCGGTCGGTCATCTTCCAGTCGGGGTGGAACGCCGAGAAGTGCAGCGGCACGTCGCCGCCAATCCGATCGGCGATCCAGCGCGTCATCGCATCGAGTTCCGCGTCCGAGTCGTTCTCGCCCGGGATGAGCAGCGTCGTGATCTCGAACCACACCGACGTCTCGCGCTTCAGGTACTCGAGGGTCTCGAGCACCGGCGCGAGTTCCGAGCCGCACACCTGGCGGTAGAAGCGCTCGGTGAACGCCTTGAGATCCACGTTCGCGGCGTCGATCCAGCGATAGAATTCCTCGCGCGGCTCGGGGCACATGTAGCCCGCCGTGACGGCGACCGTCTTCACGCCCACTTCGTGGCACGCCTGCGCGACGTCGATCGCGTACTCCATGAAGACGGTCGGGTCGTTGTAGGTGAAGGCCACGCTCGCGCACCCGAGTTCGCGCGCCGCCGATGCGAGCTCACGCGGGGACGCGGAATCCGCCAGTGTGTCCATCTCGCGCGACTTGCTCATGTCCCAGTTCTGGCAGAACTTGCATGCGAGGTTGCAGCCTGCGGTGCCGAACGACAGCACGGCGGAGCCCGGCAGGAAGTGATTGAGCGGTTTCTTCTCGATGGGGTCCACACAGAACCCGCTCGAGCGGCCATACGTATAAAGCTCTATCCCGTTGCGGTCTCTTCCGCGCACGAAGCAGAGGCCGCGCTGGCCTTCGTGCAGCCGGCAGCGGCGCGGACACACGTCACACTGCACGCGACCGTCGTCGAGGCGGCTCCAGTACCGCGTGGGAATAGCAGAAAAGTCAGTATTCATACGATTGGCACCCGCGAGCGACGGGCGGGATATTGGCCTGCATTCGCAACGGGACAGGCACAGGGGCGCGACCCGCCCATTGAGCTCATGTTGAGTCTGGTGACGGGCAAGTCAAGGGTGCGGCCGAGCGCGGTTGCGGGGCTGTTCTACCCGCAGGACGCACGGCAACTGCGCGACACGATCTCGCACCTCCTCGACGAGGCAGTGCCCGGTCCCGCCGGCGCGACACCCCCGAAGGCGCTGATCGTCCCACACGCAGGCTACGTGTACTCCGGCGCGGTGGCCGCCTCGGCGTATCGCAGGTTGCGCGACTCGGGCGCGTCCATCGGCACGGTCGTGCTGATCGGGCCGAGCCACCGCGTGCCCATGCGCGGTCTCGCCATGCCGTCCGTCGATGCCTTCGAGACGCCGCTCGGGGAGATCCCGATCGACGTGGCCGCGCGCCAGCGGCTGCGCGAACTCGGACTCGCCGGAATCTCGGATGCAGCGCACGCGGCCGAACACTCGCTCGAGGTGCAGCTCCCGTTCCTGCAGGTGGCGCTGCCTGCGTTCCAGCTGCTGCCGATCGCCACCGGGCTTGCGCCGCCGGGCCAGGTCACGCGCGCGCTCGAGGCGGTGTGGAATGGCCCGTCCACCCTGATCGTCGTGAGCTCCGACCTGAGCCACTATCACACCTCGGCCGAAGCGCGGACGCTCGACGAGCAGACCAAGGTCTCGATCCTCGCGAGGCGCAGCGACCTCTCGGACGAACAGGCTTGCGGCTCCTGCGGCATCAACGGACTGATGGAGGTCGCACGTCACAAGGGCCTCGTGGTGGAGGTGCTCGACCAGCGCAACTCCGGCGACACGGCGGGCGATCGGTCCCGGGTGGTCGGCTATGGAAGCTACGCTCTCCACGCGGCTTGAGCCGCGCTCCCGCGACCTGCTGCTCCGCACGGCCGCCGCCGCGATCGAGTCTGGCCTGGCGAGCGCGGGCCACCCGCTGCCCGACCTCAGCGACGTCCCGGAGGCGCTCCGCCGCGAGCAGGCCAGCTTCGTCACCATCACGCTCGAAGGGCGGCTGCGCGGCTGCTGTGGCTCGCTCGAGGCGCGCCAACCACTCGTGACGGACGTCTGGCGCAACGCGCAGGCAAGCGCGTTCCGCGACCCGCGCTTCGATCCGTTGCAGCGCTGGGAGTGGCTGCGTGCCGACCTGGAGGTCTCCGTGCTCTCGCCGCTCGAGCGAATCCTGGTGAGCTCGGAGCTCGATCTCCTGCGCAACCTGCGGCCGGGCGTGGACGGCCTCGTCATCGCTTGGCGCGGCATGCGGGCGACGTTCCTGCCCAAGGTGTGGGAGCAACTGCCGGAGCCGCGGGAGTTCCTGCAGCACCTCAAGCAGAAGGCCGGCTGGCCGGCAGACTTCTGGGCGTCGGACATCGAGGTCTGGCGCTACGGCACGGACATCATGTCCATCGAGCGTCCGGCCGCACACGTGGCCGCGCCCCCGACCTGATCGAGATTGCAACGGACCGCGTCCCCGTGTAGTTGTTGCGGGCGTGAACACCCGTCGCAACGTCCCCCGCCGCCGGCGCCCGGCGCCCGCGCTGTGCGCGGCCATGCTGGTCGCGACTTCGGCGTTCGCCGAGGCACCGACGACGACCGCGGCGCAGACGCCTGCGGAAGGATTCGCGGAGTTCCGGCGGCTGCTCGACGCGAAACAGTATGACCAGGCGGTCGTCCAGGCCCAGAAGCTCGTGGACGAAACGGCGCAGGGCAACGCGCCCGGCGAGGACCAGCAGGTGGCGCTGATGAACCTCGCCGTCGCGCAGTACTTCGCGGGCGACTACATCGGCGCCGAGGGCAGCTACCAGAAGGTGATCGGCCTCATCGAGTCCTCCGACCGGCCGACCAACCCGCGACTCGCACGCGCCGAGGCCGGGCTCGCAGCCACGTACTACCAGGGCAAGCGCTACGACCTGGCCGTGCAACACTTCGACCGGGCCGTCGCCCTGAGCCGGCGCTCGGAGGGCCTCTTCAACGAGGCGCAGCTGCCACTGCTCGAGAAGTACGCGGACTCGCTCACGCAGGTCAACCGGCTGCAGGACGCGCTCAAGGTGCGCCGCTATTCGCTGCGGGTGGTCGAGCGCAAGTACGGGGAGAACAGCCTGCGGTTTGCGCAGGAGCTCGAATCGATCGGCCGCTGGTACGCGAAGGTGCGCGCCTACGATGCCGCCCGCGGATCACTGCGCCGGGCGATCGACCTCGTCGAGGAACTGAAGGGTGACAACGCCCCGGAACTCATCGGTCCGCTGACCGGCCTCGCGGAATGCGACCGCCGCCAGCTGCTCGACCCGACGATGCAGCAGCTCGGCTCGCCGGACGAACAGCGGGCCGCGATGTTCCACGACTCGGCATACGCGATGGCACCGGCCCTCGCTGCCAGTTCCATTGCGGTGGAAGGCCAGAAGGCCCTCGAGCAGGCGGTCGCGATCGCGAGCGGCCGGCCCGACACGCCGCGCGCACAGCTCGCCAGCGTGCAGACGCAATTTGGCGACTGGTACCAATCCCGCCAGCAGACGGACCGGTCGACCCCGCTCTACCAGCAGGCGTGGCAGTCGGCCACGGGTCAGACCCTGGACGGCAAGCCGTTGACTGACGTGCTGTTCGGACGGCCCGTTCTGCTCCACTACAGTCCGCCGGACTCCTGGGACCGCTACTTCGGGCGCCCTGCAGAAGAAGTCACGGTGAAGAACACGCAGGTCGAGTTCGTCGTCACCGCGCAGGGCCGCGTGGCCAACCCGCAAGTCATCGCGGACGCCGGCGATCCAAAGCTCGGCGCGCAGGCGGCGAAGGCGGCGCTCGCCGCACGCTACCGGCCCCGATTCGAGAAGGGCCAGCCGGTGGATACGGCGGGGGTGCGACTCGACCAGGTGTTCTGGGTGCTCGTGGACTCGGAGCCGAAACCTGAGCCGAAACCGGCAACGAAGCCCGAGTCGGCGCCCAGGCCGGAGCCCACGACGGGCTCCTGATCTCAGTGCGGAGGCGTGTTCGCCTCCGCGTCGGTCGGCGGCGCCATTTCGGTCGCCCCGGACGCTGGAACGTCGGGCAGCAGGCCGCGCACCACGGCCTGCTCGCGGAACTCGGTGGCGAGCCTCGCGCCGGCGTCGCGCATCGCGAGTTGCGTCGCCTTCTGCAGCGACTCGGTCCCGCCCGACAGCATGCCCTCGACTGCGGCGGCGCCGTAGCCGGTGAACGTCCACGATTCGAAGAACTTGCCATCCGGGCGATAACCGTTGATCCGGTACTTGAGGCTGACGGCGTAGACGTCGGAGCCCGAGTCCGCCGGCGTGACGAACGCGAAGTCCTCGAGCACCGGCTCGATGACGCCGCGGATCGCGGGGTCCGTGCTCGCGCCGGCGTCCGTCGAAGGCACCGGCACTGCCCGGGTGAACATCGCCTCCATCAGGCGCATGAAGGCCTCGGACTGCGCCTTGCCGATCGTGACGGCGAAATCCGCTCCCTCGCGTTTCTCCCGGTACACCTTCTCGCGGAATTCGGGCGGCAGGTACACGCCAACGACGATCGGGATCTTCGTCACGAGCGGCGTGGGGATGGTTGGCTTCGCCTCGAACTCCGTCGTGCCGCAGCCCGCGGCGAGCGCCAGCAGCGGCCACGACGCCCGGCGCAGCACCCGCGCCAGCCTCGCGACCGGAGTTGCATTCGTCCCACTCATCGCCCGCATCGTCGCACGACCACGCTCAGCGGGGATAGCTGCCGGGCTCGTTCAGCCCGACGAACGTGCCGCCGTTGCGCTCGCAGAGCACGCGCATGAGCATCGCGTAGCGGATGCTGGTCACCTGGGGCGCGTCCGGGCGCACCGGGAAACCGAGGGCGTGGATTCGGACTCGGCGCTGGCCGCTCTTGTCCTCGCGGTTCAGCATGTCCACGGTGCGCATCACCGAGTCGATGGAAGAGCCCGTGAACTCGTCGCCGAAGTAGTAGAGGCTGATCTTCAGGCCCGTGGCGTAGTACGTCCGGATCGCCTCGACGATTCCCTCGACCGGGCTCGAGTTGCTGAACGGGAACCAGTCGCGCATGCGCTCGAGCACCAGCTTGCGCTGCATCGGCGTGTCGGGCAGCCAGCGGCCGCGATACGACGGGAACAGGTACGTGCCCTCGTCGTTCATCACCTGCCAGCCTTTCACGGTCGGGTAGGCGTCCAGAACTTCCTGCAGCTTCTTCTGCATCAACGGCCAGGCGTAGTTGGCCATGCTGCCCGAGGTGTCGATGATGAAGATCACGTACTCGCTGTCCACCGGCAGGCCGCCGATCGGCGAGTCTTCCTTGCGGCGGTACTGCGCGCCGAGCAGCCGCTTCATCTCGTCGGTGAGGTCCTGCTGCGCGGAAACGAGCTGCCCCTCGACCGCGTTCTGGACCTCTGCTTCCTTGCGCGAGGACTCGTACTTGCCGCGCAGCGCGCTCAGGTCGCCGCGGAGCCGCGCGATCTTCTGCTGGTCCTCCGACAGCTGGATGCGGCGCGCCTTGAGCTCGCGGTTCAGCACCTCGCTCGTGCCCTTGATGTCGTTCATCTCCTCCTGCAGCTTGAGCAGCTGTCCCTGCAGGTCCACGCGGGACTTCTCGATCACCGTCGGCTCTCCGACCTCGGTCAGCACGAGCAGCAGGATCACGGCGCCGAAGCCGCAGCAGATGGCGTCGAGGAACGAGAGGCTGAATACCTCGACGTCGCGCCGGCCGAGCCTGGAGCTCCTCATGGCCAGTCCTTCGCCGGGCTCATGAACGACCCGTTCGTGCGGCGCGCCAGGGTCCAATACGCGCTCGACGCCATCGGGTCGCCTTCCATCGGCATGAGGATCACGTTGAGTGGCACGCCGGCCGGCAGGCGCCCGATCGCCTTCTCGAAGAGCTTGAGCCGCCCGTCGCCGTCGATCGTCTTCTTCACGAGCGGAGGCGAGGCGCCCTGCGTCGGCAGGCCGTCGGTGATCAGGATGATGTTGTCCGGCTTCGGCGACAGGCCGCCGATCGCGGTGAGTGCGTTTTCGAGGCTCGTACCGTCCTTCGGCACGACCTTGCGCAGTTCCTGCAGCACGCGGTTCAGGGCGGCGGAGTCGTTCCCGGCCAGCCACTTGCCATCGCTGTCGGGCACGAGCGCGTGCGCCTGCGTGTTGAACGCGTACACCTGGAACTTCGACTTGGCCGGCAGCTGCGAGGTGAGCCAGTCCACCGTGGCCACGGTGCGGCGCCATTTCTCCGCCGCCATCCGCTTGACCTCCGGCATGTTGCGCAACCGGATCACGTTCACGACGGTCTCGTCCATCATGCTGGCGGAGACATCCACCAGGATCACGATGCGCTCGCCGCCGATCTTGAGCCCGGTGAGGTACTGCCGGTCGCCACTGCCGATGAAGCCCTTGATGCGGGTCCCGGTCTGCCCGGGGCTCTGCGTGCCCGCCTCGAGGCGGCGGTTGCCTTCGTCGAGCGACTTGAGGTCCTGCTTGAGCTTCTCGATCGCCTCGCGCCGCGAGAGCGTCTCCTTGTCGGCCTCCGCGAGCTGCTGCTTCAGCTGCTCCGTCTCCTCGATGATCCGGTTCGCGAGGCCCTCCGCCGGCACGGCGCGCTCGGTGCCCTCGAGCGCGTTGCGCAGCACCACGAGGTTCTTGTAGCCCTCGAGCACCTGCTCCTCGAGCTTGTTGACCTCGG
>JBBIVG010000036.1:0-16387 GCA_037439865.1 Nevskiaceae bacterium | reverse complement strand
ACATGACGGCCGTGCAGAACCAGGCCGAGGTGACCTACGGCGTCAAGGTGCCGTGCAAGTTCGGCACGATGATCGAGGTGGTGCGTGCGTGCATGCGCGCCGAGAACCTCGCGGAGGTCGCCGAGTTCTTCTCGTTCGGCACGAACGACCTGACGCAGGCGACGTTCTCCTTCTCGCGCGAGGATGCCGAGAACAAGTTCCTGCCGATGTACAACGAGCGCGGCATCCTGCAGGACAACCCGTTCGAGGTGCTCGACGTCAAGGGTGTCGGCCGGCTGATGGCGCTCGCCGTCGAGTGGGGCCGCGCGAGCCGTGCCGGGCTCAAGGTCGGCATCTGCGGTGAACACGGCGGGCATCCCGCATCGATCCGCTTCTGCGACTCGATCGGGCTTGACTACGTGTCCTGCTCGGCACCGCGCGTGCCGATCGCGCGACTGGCCGCCGCGCATGCGGCCATCACGGGAGCGGGGACGGTCGACAAGGCCGCGTGAAGAAATAGGTGCCAGGCACCGAATTTCGACTCGAAATTCGGTGCCTGGCACCTATTTCTTCGCGACGGTGATCATCCAGTCGATGGCGGAATCGGTGGGCGTGCTTCCCGGGACGTAGCGGAACGTACGCACCCAGTCGGTCAGCGCGGCCTGCAGGCACGGTGGGCCATCGACGCGAGCCACGCGCTCGACGCCACCGCCGGCGTCAACTACGTATTCGGTGCGATAGACGGCACCGGGCGTCGGCGCGCAATCCTGCGGCAAGGCCAGGTCACCAGCCGAAAGCAACACGGGCGGCCGTTCAACGGCCGCCCGGTTCTGTGCGGTCTGGGAGGCGCATCCCGCGAGCGTCGCGACCACCACGGCCGTCGCCACTGCGCGCGGACGCGCCCCAGGAGACATCGCGCCGCCTCAGTGCGGACCGACGACGGCAGCAATCTCGTCGAGCGTGATGAACCCGTCGTTGTTCTTGTCGAGCTGGGCGAAGTGCGCCGCAATGGCCGGCAACGCAACCTGGGCCTCGGCGAGGTTCAGCTTGCCGTCACCATCAGTGTCGGCAGCCTTCAGCCTGGCGAGCACCGCAGCCTTGAGCACAGCCGGGTCGCGCATCCGCTCGAACTCGGCCTGCGTGATCTGCCCATCGTGGTTTGCGTCGAGGAAATCGAAGTGATCGTAGACCATCGGCAGGCCGGCCTTGGCTTCGTCCATGCTGATCTGCCCGTCGCCGTTCGTGTCCGCAGCCTTGATGTGGTCAGCGATGCGCTGCTGCATCTCCTGCTGCCGCGCCGTGATCCACGCCTGAATCTCGTCGCGACTCAACTGGCCGTTCTTGTCGGTGTCGATCGCGTCGAACTGGTCGAGCAATGCCGAGCCGAGGCCAGGGTGCCCGCCCGGACCCACGCCGTTCATCAGGCCCATGCCGCCGGCGCCGGCGGGCGTCGTGGCAGTGGTGGCGGCCGGCGTGGTCGTCGCTCTCTTGCTGCTCTTCTTGCCCATGCCGGCCTCGGCCGTGCCAGTCACCAGCAACGCCGCGCAGATGGCGACGGCCAAGGGCATTCCGCTGGAAATCTTCATGTGGTGCTCTCCGGACAGGACGCGCATAAGTGCACGCGATTGGACGCGAGTCTGCACGAATGGTTCCCGGCCCGCATCCGGCAAGTCACGTAGCCGTCGCGCGGCCAAAGCTGCACGCAACCGATTGATTCATTAGACTTTTCATGGCTCTTGTCCCGTCGTTGGATCGCGCGACCGCGCAGGCCGCGAGTCATGAGGTCAGCGCGGCAGGGCGATCCTTACCCGCAGGCCTCCCTCCGGCCGGTTCGCGAGGATGACGTCGCCGCCGTGCGCCCGGGCAATCGTGCGCGCGATCGTGAGCCCCAGGCCCGTGCCACCCGTGTCGCGGCTGCGCGAGTCTTCGAGGCGGACGAAGGGCGCGAACACATGCTCCTGCTGCTCCGGCGCGATACCGGGCCCGTCGTCGTCCACCTCGACCGCGACCGTCGTCGGCGATGCCAGCAGCCGGACGCGGGCACGCTGCCCGTACTTGATCGCGTTGTCCACGACGTTCGACACGCATCGCGTGAGCGCGAGCGGACGGCAGACATAGGGCAGGCGCGCCTCGACGCCCGGCCCCATCTCGAGCGTCACTCCGTCGCGATCCTCGCAGATGCTCTCGACGAGCGAGACGAGATCCACGCTCGCGTCGCCCTCGCCGCTTGCACCCTCGCGCGCGAAAGCGAGCGTCGAATCCACCATCGACTCCATGTCGGCGAGGTCCGCCAGCATCTTGCGACGCTGCTCCTCGTCCTCCACGAACTCCGCCCGCAGGCGCAGCCGCGTGATCGGCGTACGCAGGTCGTGCGACATCGCCGCCATCATCACCGTGCGGTCCTTGACGAAGCGCTGCAGCCGCTCCTGCATCACGTTGAACGCGTGCGCCGCATCGCGCAGCTCCCGCGGCCCCTGCTCCGGCAGCGGCGGCGCGTTCACGTCGCGCCCGAGCTGTTCGGCGGCCCGGGCGAGCGTCGTGAGCGGGGCCGTCAGCCGGCGCACCGCCCAGACGGACGCCGCCACGATCGCGAGCGCCGCGAAGGCGAGCAGCGGCGACGACCAGGGCGGGCTGATGTTGCCCTCCTCCACGAATGGCGCCTCGAAGTTGAGCCAGGACTCGTCATCGAGCTGCAGCGCGACGTGCAGCACGGCGGCCCGCTCGCGCCGCGCCATGATCTCGTCGACGCTGCGCGCGACGCCGGGAGTGAGCGACTGCGGCCGGTCGGACGTTCCTGGAGCAGAGACTCGCGGGGTGCCGGGCGGAACCTCGACCAGCGCTACCCGCAGCGAGCGCCACGACACGTCCCATAGCGCCGTCTGCACGACCTCGAGAAACAGCCGGGCGTGCCAGTCCTTCGCGGGCACGTCCCCGATCTCCGGGCGGTCGCTCCAGCTCGCGCGCAGCGTCCGGCTGGTCAGGCTCGCGAGCATCTTCGGTCGCTGGTCCGGCGTCGCTGCACCGACCAGGCGCACGACATCTGCCATGCGCTCCGCGATCCGCAGGTGCTCGAGCACGGTGGCCGTGCTGGTGCGCGTGCGGTAATTGACCGCCAGCGTCACGAGCTGCGACAGCGCCAGCCCGCTGATGAGCACCACGATCACCCAGCCGGCGAACGTGTCCGGCAGCCGCCGCCTCACGTGCGCTCCACCGTCGGAGTGAAGACGTAGCCGCCGCCGCGCACGGTCGCAATGATCCCCGGAGCGCGCGAGTCCGTCTCGATCTTGCGGCGCAGGCGGCTCACCTGTACGTCGATGCTGCGGTCGAACGGCGACGGCGCGCGGCCGCGTGCGAGATCGAGCAACTGGTCGCGGCTCAGCACGCGCTGCGGGTGCTCCGCAAACGCCACGAGCAGGTCGAATTCGCCGGTGGACAGCGTGACCAGCGCACCCTCGGGCGAGATGAGTTGCCGCCGGGCGACGTCGAGCGTCCAGCCCGCGAAACGGAGCGCGCCGCGCGGCCCCTCGACCACCCGGCCCGGCTCGGAGGCGCGCCTCAGGACTGCCCGCATCCGCGCCAGGAGCTCGCGCGGGTTGAACGGTTTCGCGACGTAGTCGTCGGCGCCCATCTCGAGCCCGACGATGCGGTCCGTCTCCTCGCCGGCCGCGGTCAGCATGATGATCGGCAGCCGGCTCGACGCCCGGAGCTCGCGGCAGATCGTGAATCCGTCCTTGCCGGGAAGCATCGCGTCGAGCACGACCAGGTCGATGGCCGAGTCCTGCAGTACCTTGAGCATCTCGCGCTCCTCGCGGGCCGTGGAGACCCGCAAGCCGTTGCGCGCGAGGAACTTCGACAGCAGGTCGCGGATCTCGCGGTCGTCGTCGACGATCAGGATATGAGGAGACTGCTCCACGGGAATTCGGCGGTCGACTTTGGCCCGGTCCCTCGAACATAGCCGCCCGGCGACCGGGCTCACGGGAATTTCGTAACAGAATGTTACAGCGGTCGGCTTTGAAACGGACCGTTACCCGTGGGCCGGTCCGGCGAAACAATCCGCTTACAGACGGATGGTTTCATGACAGCCATCCGGAAACACCGGATCGATCGAACCCCCAGAGACCAGGAGTACACAGTCATGAGCATCCGCAAGATCGTCCTCGCCACCACCGCTGCCGCCTTCCTCGAGCCGGCTGCCTTCGCCGCCACGACCGCCGCCCCGGCGACGCCCGCGGCCCAGTGCGAATCGCTCGCCAAGGAGTACGAGACGGCCGCCACCGCCAACGCGACGAACCCGAACGCCGCCAAGGCGAAGAAGGCCGCCGAGGAAGGCGCCAAGCTGTGCAAGGAAGGCAAGCCGGCGGACGGCGTGAAGAAGTACGAGCACGCCCTCAAGGAACTCGGCGTCAAGGCGAAGTAAATCGCCGCAGGTCGATAGGACGGGGGCCGGCCCGCGAGGGCCGGCCCTTTTCATTGGGCGGATACCGCGTCAGCGGACCAGCGCGGGCGTCGCCGCGATCAGCAGCTGCGCCCCGAAATAGAGCGGCAGGCCCCACGCGCGGTTCAGGAACTCGTGCTTCACGAACCGGTCGCGCGCGACCGAAACATCGGACGCGGTGAACGCCAGCGCCCCGACCGCCACCTGCCAGGGCCCGCCCGCCTCGGTGACCCCGCAGGCGAGCGTGGACATCAGGCCGATGACGACCATGTAAGTCCGCACCGACAACACCATGTCCCGAGGCAGGGTGCGGCCGAGCCAGCGCAACACGCTCCAGACGACCACGACGAGCAGCGCGCCCCCGACCGCCAGCCCGGCGACCCCGAGCGGCCGGGTCAGGAAGGCCGCGCTGTATGCGACATGGCCGAGCAGGAACGCCAGCACGCCGGCGCGAAACACCGCCGGACGGTCGCGCGGTATCAGCAGCACGTCGCCCGCCATGCACAGCGCGAGGCCGGCCAGGACCCAGCGGCCGTAGGTCGACTCGAGCGCGCCCGACTCGAGGCCGAGCCAGATGAATGCGGCCGAGGCCACCGGCTTCGTCAACCACAGGCCTTGCTGGGAGCCGCGACGCTCCGCAACCAGCAACCCGGCCACGGCCAGCGCACACACGAGGATCGGACCCGTCGCGGTCATTCCGCCGCGTCGCTCGCGACGGCGACGTACTCCTCGTAGCGTGGCACCCACATCTTCCGCTGCACGGCCTCGACCAGCGCCGCGGAGGGCGGCGTCGTCACCGGCGCACCGCGCGACACCGCGATGACCGCCGCCGCGACGGCCGCCGAGACCTCGCGCAGGCGGGACACCGCCGGAAACAGCATGCCGCTCGACAGCTCGGCGTTCGTCACCTTGCCCGCCAGCGTGAAGGACGCAGCCGTGAGCATCTCGTCCGTCACCGTGCGGATGCCACCGAGCAGCACGCCGAGACCGAGCCCCGGGAACACGAGGACGTTGTTGCCCTGGCCGATGCGGATACTGCTTCCGCCCAGCTCCACCGGCGAGAACGGACTGCCGGTCGCGACGAGCGCCCTTCCGTCCGTCCAGCGCAGCACGTCGGCGGGAACCGCCTCGCTCAGGTCCGACGGGTTGGAGAACGGCATGACGACCGGCCGCTCACAGGTCGCGGCCATGGCACGCACGATGTCCTCGTTGAAACAGCCGCGCTGGCCCGACGTGCCGATGAGCACCGTCGGCCGGAACGCTCGCACGACCGCCTCGAGTCCGCGGTCATCGTTTCCGCCGAGACCCAGCTGCCGGGCGAGATCCGCCGGCCACGCCAGCTCGCGCTTGTAGGCGTCGCGCAGGTCGTGGTCCGCGACGAGCAGACCGCGGCTGTCGAGCGCCGCGACCCGCTCGAGGCACTGGGCTTCGCTGAGACCCTCGAGCCGCATGGCCGCCTTGAGCTGCCGGATGATGCCGAGGCCCGCCGCCCCGGCGCCGTGAACGACGATGCGCTGCTCGGAAATGCGCGTGCCCGTGACACGAGCGGAGGACAGGACGCCGGCGAGCGCAACGGCTCCCGTGCCCTGGATGTCGTCGTTGAACGAAGGCAGCCGCGCGCGGTAGCGGTCGGCCACCCGGAGCGCGATGTCCTTGCGCAGGTCTTCCCACTGCAACAGCGCCTTCGGAAACACGGTCGCCACGGCCTCGACGAATTCCTCGATGAACTCGTCGTACTCCGACCCGCGCAGCCGCGGCTCGCGCCAGCCGACGTACATGCCGTCGTCGAGCAGCGCCTTGTTGTCGGTGCCGACGTCGAGGCTGACCGGCAGCGTCGCCGCGGGCGGGATGCCGGCCGCCACGGTGTACAGCGCGAGCTTGCCGATGCAGATGGCCATGCCACCCGCACCCTGGTCGCCGATGCCCAGGATGCTCTCGTTGTCCGTCGCGACGATCAGCCGCACGGGCTCGTCGCCGGCGGCGTCGTTCAGCACGCGCGCCATGCGGCCGCGGAAGTCGGGCGTGATCCAGACGCCGCGCGCGCGTCGGAACACCTGGCTGAAGTTGCGGGTCGCCTCCGCGACCGTCGGCGTGTAGATGACCGGCATGTACCGCTCGAGGTGCTCCGTGAGCACCCGGAAGTACAGGTGCTCGTTGCGGTCCTGCAGGGCCGAGAGCTTGAGGTACATGTCGAGCGGGCTCGACGCGCGGTCGATGGACGCCACGTTGCGCCGCACCTGCAGGTCCATGGAGATCTGCCGCGAGGGCAGCAGGCCGTGCAGCCGGAAGCGCTCGCGCTCGTCGGCCCGGAATCCCGTGCCCTTGTTGAGCAGCGGGTCGCGGATCAGCTCGCGGCCGAATTTCGTCACGTGGACGGGCTCGGCCTGCGAGGGCCAGGGGGACTGGAGGTCTGCTTCGCTCATGGGGTGCAAGCTTGCCCGTCCGTCCGTGCGCCTGCCACTCGTGGTTTTCGCAGAGCGGCGGGCCGGCTAGAGTGCGTACGCATGGAACACACTGCGTCCTATTACGCCGCCACGGCGCACCCGGCGCCGGCCCGACCGGCGTTGGACGGCGACACGCGCGCCGACGTCTGCATCATCGGCGCGGGGATCGGCGGCTGCTCCGCCGCCCTGGACCTCGCGGCGCGCGGCTACCGCGTGGTCCTGCTCGAGGCCCGCAGGGTCGGCTGGGGCGCGTCGGGGCGCAGCGGCGGCCAGGCGATCTTCGGCTTCGGGACGAGCCAGGAAAAGCTCGTCGCGCAGGTGGGCCTCGAGGACGCCCGCCGCATGTGGGACGTCTCGGCCGAGGCACTCGCCCTGTTGCGCCAGCGGGTCGCCGAGCATGCGATCGACTGCGACCTGAACTGGGGGCACCTGCACGTCGCGACGAAGCCGCGTCAGGAGCGCGAACTCCTGGAATTGCAGCATGAGCTTGCCGAGACCTACGGCTATCGCTCGCCGCGCTTCCTCGAGCAGGGCGAAGTCCAGTCGCTGCTCGCGACGCGCCGGTACTGCGCCGGCCTGTTCGACCCGGGCAGCGGGCACCTGCACCCGCTCAACTACACGCTCGGCCTCGCGCGCGCCGCCGAGGCGGCCGGCGCGCGCATCCACGAGTTGTCCGCGGTGACCGCGATCGAGCACGGGGACACTGTGCGCATCCGCACCGAGCGCGGCTGCGTCAGCGCCAACTACGCGCTCCTGACGCGCGGCGGCTATCTCGACGGCCTGCGCACCAGCGCCGACTGGCGCGTCATGCCGGTAGGCACCTACGTCGTGTCCACGGAGCCGCTCGGCGTCGAGCGCATTACGTCACTCGTGCGCGAGAACGTCGCCGTCGCCGACGTCAATTTCGTGCTGGACTATTTCCGCCGTTCGGCCGACCACCGACTGCTGTTCGGTGGACGTGTCAGCTATTCGGGCATCGACGCATTCGACACCGGCCGCGCAACCCGAGCACGCATGCTCCGGGTCTTCCCGCAGCTCGCGGACGTGCGGCTCGACCACGTCTGGGGCGGCTACGTGGACATCAGCATGAGCCGCGCGCCGGACTTCGGCCGGCTCGCGCCCAACGTCCTCTACCTGCAGGGATTCTCCGGTCATGGCATCGCCATGGCGGGCATGGCGGGCCGCCTCGCCGCAGAGGCGATCGCGGGCCAGGCGGAGCGGTTCGACCTGTTCGGTCGCCTGCCGCATCGGGTGTTCCCGGGCGGGCGGGCCTTCCGCATGCCGGCGCTCGTCCTCGGCATGCTCTGGTACAGGTTGAGGGACCTGCTGTGACCGGACGCAACGATCCCGCCTCGCTCCTGCTGTTGCGGGCCGGACCGGGCGCCGCCCAGCACATCCGTGAACTGGGAGTCGCGCCGTACGACATCGCCTGCATCCCGGCCGCGGCCGGGGGGCCCAAGGGGCTGGCGCTGCTGCCGCTCGACAAGCTCCTGCACCGCGAGTGGCTGCACGACCTCGCGCCGATCGAGCTCATCGGCGCCTCCATCGGCGCGTGGCGCATGGCTGCGCTCTCCCTGCCCGATCCGGTGCGCGCGCTCGAGCGCCTCCAGCACTGCTACGTCCGCGAGCAGAATTACACGGAGCACCCGACGCCGGCCGAGGTGGCCGTGGCGTGCCGCCGCATCGCGCATGACGTGCTCGGTGGCCAACCCCTGCGACCGCGACCCGGCGTGTCGCTCACGATCGTCACCTCGCGCGCACGCGGCGCGCTCGCGGGGACCGAGTCGAAGCTCGCCTTCGGCCGCGCGGTCCTGAGCAATGCGATCTCGCGCCATCGGCTGGCTACTCACCTCGAGCGGGTCGTCTTCACCTCGGGCCCGAGCTTCCTCGCCGAGCCATTCGACGCGTTCGGCCTGCAGGTCGTCCCGCTGCGGGACGAAAACTGCGAGGATGCGCTCGTCGCGTCGGGCACGATCCCGCTGGTCTGCTCTCCCGTGCAGGACATCGCCGGGGCCCCGGCCGGCAATTACTGGGACGGCGCCCTCGTGGACTACCACCTGTGCGTGCCCTATGGCCGCCTGACCCGGGCCGGTTCGCGGCGGCGAATCGTGCTGTACCCGCATTTCAACGACTACGTGACCGCGGGATGGCTCGACAAGCACCTTCCCTGGCGCAGGACGACGCGCGGTCACCCCTGGCTGGAGGACATGCTGCTCATCGCTCCGTCGCCCGCTTTCCTCGACACCTTGCCGAACCGCAAACTGCCGGACCGCAAGGACTTTTACCGCTACGGGCAGGACCACGCCGCGCGCATCCGCGACTGGGAGCGGGCCATCGCAGAATGCGAGCGGTTCGCCGAGGCCGTGATGAAGTGGCTCACCCGGCCCGACCCCACCCTCCTCCAGCCCCTGTAATGCCCGGTATGATCGCCGGATGACCGGACTCGCCCCACGTTGCGTCGCCCTCGTGCGTCACCAGTCGACGCCGGCCCCGGCCGTGCGTCGCATCGACGTCGAGCTGGGGTCGACGCCGGACGGCGGGTTGCGCCTGCGCTATTTCCTCGACGGCGACGTGGGCGCGCTCGCGCTGCCGGCGCGCGCCGCGACGCGCCAGGCGGACGGACTCTGGCAGCACACATGCTTCGAGGCGTTCATCGGCGGTCAGGGCTCGCGCGCTTATTGCGAGTTCAACTTTTCGCCGTCCACCGAGTGGGCCGCCTACGGCTTCTCCGGCTACCGCGCGAACATGTCCCCGCTCGAGTACACGAACCCGCCGCTGGTGACGACGAGCGTCACCGAGGATCGCATCGCGCTCGAGGCCGTGATCCCGCTCGAGGCGCTGCTCGCGCTGCCGGGCGACGGCACGCTGCTGCTCGGGCTCGCGGCCGTGATCGAGGACCAGGAAGGCAACCTGTCCTACTGGGCGCTGGCGCACCGCGCCGAGCGGCCCGACTTCCACAGCCCGGCCGGATTCGTGCTGGAGATCGAGCGGGCCAGCACGTGGTGAAGTTCGGGATCGACCGCCTGGTCGAGGCGCCCGAGCTGCGGCGGCCGCTGGCGGGTCGCCGGGTCGCCCTGCTCGCCCATCCTGCCTCCGTCACGGCCGACCTGACGCATTCCCTCGACGCGCTCGCCGCGCTCGGCGACGTCCGCCTGACGGCCGCCTTCGGGCCGCAGCACGGTCTGCGCGGCGACAAGCAGGACAACATGGTGGAGTCGCCGGATTTCAATGATCCGGCGCTCGGCATCCCGGTGTTCAGCCTCTACGGCGAGGTGCGCCGGCCGACCGACGCGATGCTGGACAGCTTCGACGTGCTGCTCGTCGACCTGCAGGACCTCGGCTGCCGCATTTATACATTCATCACCACGCTGCGCTACGTGCTCGAGGCCGCAGCGCGCGCGGGCAAGTCGGTGTGGGTGCTCGACCGCCCGAACCCGATCGGTCGTCCCGTCGAGGGGCTGACGCTGCGCGCCGGCTGGGAGAGCTTCGTCGGCGCGGGCCCGATGCCGATGCGTCACGGCCTCACGCTCGGTGAGATGGGCCGTTGGTTCGTGCGCCGATTCGGGCTCGACGTGGACTATCGCGTAATCGAGATGCAGGGCTGGCAGCCGGCGAGTGCTCCCGGCTACGGCTGGCCGCTCGGCGAACGCACGTGGGTGAACCCGAGCCCGAACGCGCCGAACCTGTGGATGGCGCGCTGCTACCCAGGCACCGTGATGCTCGAGGGCACGACGCTGTCGGAAGGCCGGGGCACCACGCGCCCGCTCGAACTGTTCGGCGCGCCCGATCTGGACGTGACGGCGCTGCTCGCCGAGATGCGACGACTCGCCCCGCATCGGCTCGCCGGCTGTCGGCCGCGCGCGTGCTGGTTCGAGCCCACGTTCCACAAGCACGCCGGAAGGTTGTGCGCCGGGCTACAGCTGCACGTGGAGGACGACAGCTACGACCACGCAGCATTCCGGCCGTGGCACGCGCAGGCGCTAGCCTTCAAGGCGCTCAGGCGCCTGCGGCCCGACTACGACCTGTGGCGCGACTTCCCCTATGAGTACGAGCGCGACCGCCTCGCCATCGATCTCATCAACGGCAGCGAGCTGCTTCGCCAGTGGGTGGACGATCCCGCCGCGACACCTGCCGACCTCGATGCGCTGGCGCTGGCGGACGAGCGCGCCTGGCTCGATGAGCGCGAGAGCGTGCTCATCTATCGTTGATCGGGCCGGGTCGTCGGCCGCCGTCAACGGACCGCGACGCGCATCTGCCCGAGCCCTTCCACCGCGCATTCGATGGCGTCACCTGACTGCACCGTGCCGACACCGGGCGGTGTCCCGGTCATGATCACGTCGCCGGGCAGTAGCTCGAAGTACCGTGACGCGCACGCGATGATCCCGGCGACGCCGTGCAGCATGGCGGACGTGGTTCCGTCCTGCCTCGGCACGCCATTGACGGAGAGCGTGATCCGTCGGCCTTGCGGATCCCCTGCTTCGTCCGCGGTGGTGAGCCAGGGCCCGAGGACCGTGTAGCCGTCGAGGGACTTGCGCACGCCGCGGTCCTCGTCGCCCCGCAGCGTGAAATCGATGCCGACGCAGTAACCCGCCACGCATTCGAGCGCCCGTGCCGCCGGAATGTCGTTCGCCCGCCTGCCGATCACGGCGACCAGTTCGACCTCGTGGTCGGTGCGACGCTCCGGGAACCGCAGGGTGACGCCCTCGGCCGGCCCGACGACCGAGGTCGCCGACTTCAGGAACAGGTCGGGCGCCCCGGAAGCCGTTGCCGGCGCGCCGGGCTGCGGATAGTTGGTGCGTACCGCGATGACGCGCGGCGGGCTCGCGACGGGCGAGTAGAGCTGGACGCCGCCGAGGTCGCGGCGCGCTGCCGACCGGCTGGCCGCTTCGAGCCGCGATCGAAGCTGCGGCAGCGCGTCGACCAGCGCATCGCCCTTCGGCCCGGGCCAGCGGCGGGCGGGCAGTTCGTCGAGAACACCCGTGACATCGAGGACGTGGGCGCCCTGTACGATGCCCAGCCGGTTCCCGTCGAAACGGCAGAGCTTCACGTTGCCGGCTTGTCCTCGATGCCGAGCGTGGACAGGAGGCGCCGCGCCCCGGCTTCGATCTGGTTCATCATCACGTCGAATCCGTCGGCTGCGCCGTAGTACGGATCGGGCACTTCCCGGTCACCGAGAAAGAGCTCGATGCGGGTACCGTTGCCCGCCGGGCGCCGCTCCTCGAGCTGGGCGACGTTGTCCTTGTCCATCGCGAGTATCAGGTCGCTGTCCGCGAAATCACCGTCGCCGATCTGCCGGCAGCGGAACTTTCCGAGGTCGTATCCCCGGGCGGCGCAGGCCGAGATCGTGCGCGGATCCGCGGTGTCGCCGACGTGCTTGTCCTTCAGTCCCGCCGATGAGAAACGCACGTCGCCCGCGCGACCGGCGCGCGCCGCGAGCTCACGGCACACGACCTCCGCTGCGGGAGAGCGGCAGTAGTTCCCGGCGTCCACGAACAGTATCTTCATCCCGAACCTCCTTCATCACCATCACATTTCGCCACCGCCGCGTCGAGCCTGTCGAGCCACTCGCGCCCGTAGCGCCTCACGTACCAGTCTCTCAGGCCGCTCGTCGCCCGCTGGAACTCCGCGCGCTGCGCGGGCGTCGCGACGTCCACCGTCCCTCCCGATTCGCGGAACGCCTGGAGTGCCGGCGCCTCGCGATCGGCCGCTGCCTTGCGCGTCGCCGCCGCAAGCGCACGAAACCCGTCGGCGACGACCGGCTTCAGCTCGTCCGGCAGCGCCCGCCACTGCTTCTCCGAGTACCACCACATGTTGCCCATGTAGGCGTGGTGGTCCACGAAGAGGTAGCGCAGGTGGTCGTTCAGCTTCATGCCGACGACGTCCTGCACGCTGTTCTTCGTCCCGTCCAGGAGGCCTGCGCTCAGCGCGTAATACACCTCCGACCACGGCAGGGGCGTCGGGCTCGCGCCGAGTTCGCGCACCATCTCCTGCTCGAGCGCGGACGGCAGCGTGCGGATGCGCAGTCCCTCGAGGTCGGCCGGCGACCGGATGCGGCGTCGAGTGGTCGCAATGCTCCGCCAGCCGCCGGTGTTGCCCACGGCCATGAGGCGGAGTCCCAGTCCCCGGCCGAGGATCGCGGCGCCCATCTCGTGCAGCAGCGGCCCATCCATCACGCACTCGGCGACGGCGTCGCTTGAGAAGGCGTACGGCACGTCGAGCACCTGCGCAGGACCGAACAGCGTCGCGAGCCCGCCGAAGGTCGTCTGGTTGATCTCGAGTATGCCGCCCTGCAGGGCCTCGATGCACTCGCGCTCGTTGCCGCAGAACTGTCCCGACGGGAAGACCTGCACGGCGATGCGCCCTCCGGCGGTGCTCTCGACGTGCTCCTTGAACGCCACCGCTCCGACGTAGTCCTCGTCGTCCTTCGAGGCGAGGAAGGCGATGCGGATCGTGACCTCGGCGCGCTCCGCCCGGGCACGGAAGATGCCGACCGCGCAGCCGACCACGATCAGCACCAGCAGAGTCCGCAGCAGCCACGCGTTCGTCATTCGCGGCTCACCGGATCAGCCCGAGCAGGCGCGGCACGGTGAGCGTGAGCGCCGGCATGTACGTGATCAGGAAGATGACGGCGACCTCGACGAGCAGGAACGGCAGCATCGCCTTCGCGATGCTCTCGATACGCTCGCCGGACACCGAGGCCGTGACGAACAGCACGAGTCCCATCGGCGGCGTGATGAGCCCGATCGTGAGGTTCACGCACATCACGAGCGCGAACTGCACCGGGTCCACGCCCATGCCGACGAAGACCGGCGCCAGCACGGGGCCCAGGATCAGGATCGCCGGCCCCGCGTCGAGGAACATGCCGACCAGGAAGAGCAGCAGGTTCACGAGGAAGAGCAGCAGGTGGACGTCACTCGTCAGGCCCAGCATCGCGGCGGCGATGCGCTCGGCCATCCCCGAGACCGTCACGAGCCACGCGAAGGTCACGGCGGCTCCCACGAGCAGCAGGATCACGCCGGACTGCATGGCCGTGGCGACGAAGATCCGCTTGAGGTCGGCGAAGCCGACGGTACGCAGCACGAACGGCGCGACGATCAGCGCGTATCCGGCGGCGACGGCCGCCGCCTCCGTCGCCGTGAACACACCCGAGAGCATGCCGCCGAGCAGGATCAACGGCATGACGAGCGCGAGCGCGGCCTCGCGGAATGCCTTGCCGCGCTCGGCCCAGGTCGCGCGCCGGGCGGCCACCGGCAGGTCGTGGCGCTTCGCGAGCAGTCGCGTCACGAGCATCAGGCCGAGGCCGATGAGAACGCCCGGGACGATGCCGGCCGCGAAGAGCGCGCCGATCGAGACGTTCATGACGAAGCCGTACAGGACCATGATGCCGGACGGCGGGATGATCGGTCCGATCACGGCTGCTGCCGCGGTGACGCCGGCCGCGAAGCTGCGCCTGTAACCGTTCTGCACCATCGCGGGTACCAGCATCTTGCCGATCGCGGAAGCGTCGGCAACGGCGGAGCCCGAGATGCCCGCAAACAGCATCGACGACAGGATGTTCACCTGCGCGAGGCCGCCGCGCACGTGGCCGACGAGCGAGAGGCTGAAGTTCACGATCGCGCGCGTGATGCCGCCGGCGTTCATCAACTCGCCCGCGAGTATGAAGAACGGCACGGCGAGCAGCGGGTAGCTGTCCACGCCGTTGTAGAAGCGGGACAGGAGCGCCGTGAAGAACTGCGTCTGCCCGTCGAGCACGAGGCTCAGGCCCGGTCCGATCAGCAACGCGAACACGACCGGCGTGCCGAGCGCGAGCAGCAGGATGAAGATCCAGAAGAACGCCACCGACACGGGCTCAGTCCCCGGCGACGGCGGGCATGGCGCCTTCCATCGCGATCCCGGACGGCACGCCGCGCAGCTGCAGCAGCATGCGCAGGAGCAGCTCGACGCCGACGAGGATCAGGGCGCCGAACGCGACCGGCACGACGGCGTAGATCCACGCCATCTTCACGTCCATCGTGGCGGCCGTGATCTCGAGGCCTCGCCCCCAGAACCCGAAGCTCTCGCGGAACATCACGAGGAGGATCCACAGCACCAGCGCGTTCAGGAGGATGCTCACGAGCGCGAGCAGCCGCGGCGGCAGGGCGTTCGCAAAGGAGACGATCGCCACGTTTGCGCCGCTGCGGTAGGCCTGGGGCGCGACGAGCAGCACCGACCAGACGAGCGCGACGCGCGCCAGTTCCTCGGCCCAGTCGAGCGAGAAGTCGAAGAGTCCGCGCGCGACGATCTGCGCGAGCGCGAGCGCCAGCATCACCGCCATCAGCAGGGCCGCGACGCCCCGCCCGGCCCGGGCGAGCGGCCCGTTGACCCGGCCGAGGGCGGCGACGATCCGCTGCAGTAATCCGTCCACGAGCGGCCGGCCGCGCCTCCCGGAGCGACCGGCCCGCCGCGTCAGCGCGATCCGCCGAAGTTCATGCGGAACTCCACGCCGAACACCCGCTCCGCCTCACGCGGAATCTGCAGGCGCGGCGCCCCGCCCGTGGACGGCGCGCCGCTCGCCGCAGTCATCAGCACCGCGTAGCTCTGGTCGGTCAGGTTGTTGGCGTACAGCGTCAGACGGTAGCGGTCGTTCTTCGGGGTGATCGCGACCGACAGGTCGATCGTCGAGTACGACGGCATGAGGAGCGCCGCCGGCTCGTTGAGGTCGCCGTACTGCTCGCCCGTGTAGTTGAACACGAGGGTCGGCACGACGTCGAAGTCCCCGAAGCCCGTCGTATAGGCGGCCGCGAGGTTGCCCTTCCATTTCGGCGACAGGGGCAGCTGGGTGTCGTTCGCGACCGTCGGCTTCTGTCCCGGTGGCGTGAAGAACTTGTCCACCTTCGCGTCCGTGTACGCGACGCCGCCGCTCAGGGTCAGTTCGTCGAACGGCCGCGCCAGGAAGTCGACCGAGACGCCCTGCGTGGACACGTCGCCGGCGTTCGTCAGCGTCGTGATCAGCGTGCCGTTCAGGTACGTGTAGTTGTTGGCCTGGAAGTTGCTGTATTGCGCGTCCCACGCGGCGAGGTTGAGGATCAGGCGGTCGTCGAGCAGCGTGGACTTGAGGCCGAGTTCGTACGAGTCGGCGGTCTCGGGGTCCAGCACCTCGGTGTTGTTCGGCCCCATGTTGAAGAACACGTTGTAGGCCGGCCCCTTGTAGCCGCGCGCGTAGGTGAAATAGCTCATCACGTCGTCCGTGACGTCGAACTGCAGGCCCGCGCGGCCCGAGACCTGGTCGGAGGTGTCGTCGCCCTTCAGCCTCTCGGGCGGCGTGCCCGCCGGCGCGGCGCGCACGCCCGGACCGGCGACCGGCGAGAAGTTGTAGTTGTGGTAGTAGCTCAGGTCGTCCTGCGTCCAGCGCAGGCCGCCGATGACGCGCCAGCGGTCCGTCACGTTGACAGTGCCGTCCGCGAACGCGGCGAACGTGTCGAACGTGGCGCCGAACTTGGCGTTGGCCGACGGATAGGTGTAGGTGGACTGGCCCTGCGCGCAGGGCACC
>JBBIVG010000035.1:0-16776 GCA_037439865.1 Nevskiaceae bacterium | reverse complement strand
GCGGCGACCCGGTGCTCTACCAGCACGTGTTCTGGTTCTTCGGGCACCCCGAGGTGTACATCATGATCCTGCCGGCGTTCGGGATCGTGTCGGAGATCATCCCGACGTTCTCGCGCAAGCCGCTGTTCGGCTACGACTCGATGGTGTACGCGACGGCCTCGATCGCGTTCCTGTCGTGCATCGTCTGGGCGCACCACATGTTCACGGTCGGCATGCCGCTCGCGGGCGAGATGTTCTTCATGCTCTCGACCATGCTGATCGCCGTGCCCACGGGCGTGAAGGTCTTCAACTGGACCGCGACGATGTGGAAGGGCTCGCTCACCTTCGAGCCGCCCATGCTGTTCGCGCTCGCGTTCCTGTTCCTGTTCACGATCGGCGGCTTCTCCGGCCTGATGATGGCGATCGCCCCGGTCGACTTCCAGTACCACGACACCTACTTCATCGTGGCGCACTTCCATTACGTGCTCGTGCCAGGCGCGGTGTTCGCCATCATGGCGGGCGTGTACTACTGGCTGCCGAAGTGGACGGGCCACATGTACGACATGAAGCTCGCGAAGACGCACTTCTGGCTCTCCGCGGTCTTCGTGAACGTGCTGTTCTTCCCGCAGCACTTCCTCGGGCTCGCGGGCATGCCGCGCCGCATCCCGGACTACTCGACGCAGTTCGCCGACTGGAACATGGTCTCCTCGATCGGCGCGTTCGGCTTCGGCCTCTCGCAGCTGCTGTTCGTGTACGTCATCTGGAAGTGCGCGCGCGGCGGCGCCAAGGCCTCCGCGGTCGTCTGGGACGGTGCGCGCAACGAGGGCCTCGAGTGGACGGTGCCCTCGCCGGCCCCGTACCACACGTTCGACGTGGCGCCGGTCGTCAAGTGACGGGCACGGCGATGCAGAACGGCCTCACCGACGAGCAGCGGCGCCGGATACGCAGGACCGCGATCCTGCTCGGCATCGTCGCCTTCGGCATCTACGTGGCGTTCATCGCCTCGGGCGTGATGAAGGCTCAGCACTGACGTGGACAACGGGACGCAACGCAATCACCGTTCGCTCACGGGCAGCCTGGTCCTGATGGTGGCCGGAAGCTTCGCGTTCGGCTTCGCGCTCGTCCCGCTCTACAAGGTGATCTGCGAGGCCGCGGGCATCAAGGTGAACGAGACGCCGGCCGCGGCACGCGTCACCGAGGCCGCCGCGGGCCGCAAGGTGACCCTCGAGTTCATGTCGAGCCTGCCGGAAGGCAGCGATTTCGAGCTCGTTCCCGAGGCGAGCCAGCTCGTGCTGCAGCCGGGACGGCTGTACGAGGCGAAGTTCCGGATCCGGAACAACGCCACGCGGGCCGTGGTCGCGCAGGCGGTGCCGAGCATTGCACCGATCACGACGGCGAAGTACCTGCAGAAGACCGAGTGCTTCTGCTTCACGCCGCAGTCGTTCGGCCCGTCCGAGGAGCGCGAGTTCACGGTGAGGTTCATCGTCAACCCGGACCTGCCTGCCTCGGTGGACCGGATGACGCTGGCGTATTCGATGTACGCGCTGCCCGAGCAGAAGCTCGCGGCGCGCTGAAGATCAGGTCAACGGGGGTCGGCCGCCCGGCGGCCGGCGTGGTCAGCAGGACGAACAGGAAGGCTCGAGACAATGGCCCAAGCACACGCCGCGCACGGCGCCGACAAGTACTACATCCCGCACGGCAGCAGGTGGCCGATCATCGGCTCCGTCGCGCTCTTCATCACCATGGCGGGCGTATCGGCGTGGCTGAACGGCGTCAACGTCGGCCCCTGGATCTTCGCCCTGGGCCTCGCGCTCGTAGGATTGCTGTTCTTCGGCTGGTTCGGCACCGTCATCCGCGAGAGCCAGGGCGGGCTCTACAACGACGGGGTGGACCGCTCGTTCCGCATGGGGATGATGTGGTTCATCTTCTCCGAGGTGATGTTCTTCGCGGCGTTCTTCGGCGCCCTGTTCTACACGCGGCAGCTCTCGGTGCCGTGGCTGGGAGGCGAGGGCTCGAAGTTCCTGACCAACCTGTTCCTGTGGAAGGGGTTCGAGGCCGGCTGGCCGACCAACGGCCCGCTCAACGTCGGGGGCTCGTTCGAGACGATTCCCGCGTTCGGCATCCCGGCGCTCAACACGGCGATCCTGCTCACCTCGGGCGTGACGATCACGATCGCGCACCACGCGCTCAAGGCAGGCAACCGGACGCTCCTCAAGATCTTCCTCGCGGCCACCTTCCTGCTCGGCTTCCTGTTCGTGTACATGCAGGCGCACGAGTACATGGAGGCATACAGGGAGCTCAACCTGACGCTCGGCAGCGGCGTGTACGGCTCGACCTTCTTCATGCTGACCGGCTTCCACGGCCTGCACGTGACGATCGGCGCCATCATGCTCACCGTGATCTGGCTGCGCGTCATGAAGGGCCACTTCACGCCGACGCACCACTTCGCCTTCGAGGGCGTGGCCTGGTACTGGCACTTCGTGGACGTGGTCTGGCTGGGCCTGTTCATCTTCGTGTACTGGCTGTGAGGCGCCGGGCGAACGGCCACTGATCAGCGGTCAGCAAAAAGCAAGTGCACGAACGGCCGCCGCGGGGCGGCCGTTCTGCATCTGGGACACCTGCCGGCGATGGCGCGACCGGCGAGCGGCCCGCGCGGCCCCGTACTAGAATTCCGGGCCTAGTGGGAAATGCCGTGCGGCGCGATCAGGCCGCCCTTCCAGGCGACAAACAGCAGCACGAACAGCAGGACGGAGAGGGCGATGCGCACGGTCAGCGCGTTGACCATGCGCTTCGACTGGCCCTCGTCCTTGACCAGGTGGAAGAGGCCCGAGCCCAGGCTCGCGACGATGGCCGCAAGGGTGACGACGATGAGGATCTTGATCATGGCGGCGCGCGGCTCGGCGAGGGGCGGCGATTATAGATGAGCCTGAGGATCGGCAGCCGGACGTTCGAACCGAAGGCCTGGGCCGTTGCGCTCACGGCCGCGCTGCTCGCTGCCTTCGTGTCGCTCGGGTGGTGGCAGGTCGGCCGCGCCCGCGAAAAGCAGGCGATGATCGAGTCGTTCGCGCGCGGGACCGAGACGAGCGTGACGCTCCAGGGCGTCTCCGTGGACGAGCTGCCGCGCTACCAGCACGTCACGGTCGAGGGGCGCTACGACCCCGACCACCAGGTGCTCCTCGACAACATGCCCTCGAGCACCGGCCAGCCGGGCTACCGGGTGCTGACGCCGTTGCGCCGGGACGGGGCCACCAGGCTGCTGCTCGTCGATCGCGGCTGGGTCCCGCTCGGCGCGACCCGTGCCCAGTTGCCGCAGGTCCGGGTCGGCGCGAACCTTCGCATGGTTGCCGGACGACTCGACCAGTTGCCGGTCCCCGGCATCCGCCTCGGCCCGGCCGAGGCGCCGGGCGAAAAGGGCTGGCCCCGCGTGCTCTTGTTCCCGACGCAGGCGGACGTGCGGGCTGTGCTCGGCGAGCCCGTCGAGTCGCGCATCGTGCTCCTGGACGCCTCGAATCCCGATGGCTACGAGCGGGTCTGGCATCCGTCGCTCGGGTTCCCGCCCGAGCGGCACCTCGGCTATGCGATCCAGTGGTTCGCACTGGCCCTCGTGCTCGTGGTCATCTTCGTCGCGCTCAGCCTGAAGCGCGTCAGCCCAGAGGCGAGAACCGCGCCATGACCACCCCCGATCCGGACACCGTGCGACGCGGCCGCCGACAGCTCCTCGCGCTCGCGGCGCTGTTCTTCGTGCCGCTCGCAATCGCGTTCTGGCTGTACTACGGTCCGAGCGACTGGCACCCCGCCGGCGGCACGAACAAGGGGGAGCTGATCGACCCCGCGCGTCCGCTGCCGGCCGTTTCCCTCCCGAGGCCCGACGGCACGCAGACCGGGGCCGATTTCCTGCGCGGCAAATGGACCATGCTGTACGTGGGCGACGGCAGCTGCGACACCCGTTGCCGCAAGGCGCTGTACCTGACGCGCCAGTCGCGCATCGCGCTCAACAAGGACATGGACCGCATCCAGCGGGTGTTCCTCGTCACCGCGAACTGCTGCGACCAGGCGTTCCTCGGCCAGGAGCACCCCGACCTCGTCGTGGCCCTGCTGGACGGACCTGAGGCAGCACGGCTCCTCGACACCATTCCGGCCTATGCTGACGGTCCCGTCGCAAGCGCCGGACGCATCTATCTCGTGGACCCGCTCGGCAATCTCCTGATGAGCTATCCGGCGACGGCGCCCGACAAGGCGCTGCTCACGGACCTGAAGAAACTCCTGCGCCTGTCACACATCGGGTAACACCATGCAACTCGTCTGGTTTCGCCGCCTCTGCCGCCTCGGCGCGATTCTCGCGCTTTGCGTCGTCGTGCTCGGTGCCTGGACGCGCCTCGGCAATGCAGGGCTCGGCTGTCCGGACTGGCCGGGATGCTACGGGCACCTCACGGTCGGACAGGCGGTGCAGCACGCGGCCGAGGCGAACGCGGCCTTTCCCGAGCGTCCGCTCGAGGCGGACAAGGCCATCAAGGAGATGGTGCATCGCTACTTCGCCTCGACGCTCGGCCTCGTGATCATCGCGGTGGCGGTCCTCGCCTTCCGGAACCGCCGCGACCCGGACCAGCCGGTGCGATTGCCTGCGGCGCTCGTGCTGCTGGTCGTGTTCCAGGGGCTGCTGGGCATGTGGACCGTGACGCTGCTCCTGAAACCGCTCATCGTCACGGCGCACCTCGTCGGGGGTCTCACGACCATGTCGCTGCTGTGGTGGCTCAGCTTCGACGTCGGACGGGTGCGGCGGCCGGACGCCGAACGCTCGCTCCGGACGTGGGCGGTCATCGGGCTCGCGGTGCTCGCGTTCCAGATCATGCTCGGCGGCTGGACCAGCTCGAATTACTCGGCCATCGCCTGCCCCGACTTCCCGACGTGCCAGGCGTCGTACTGGCCGAACATGGATTTCAAGGACGCGTTCGTGCTCTGGCGCGGCCTCGGCATCGACTACGAGGGCGGCGTGCTCGACCACCCCGCGCGCGTCGCGATCCACTTCACCCATCGACTGGGTGCTGTCCTGACCGCTTTCGTGCTCGGGTTCGTGGCATGGAAGGCGACCCGCGCGGGCCAGTTACGTCCCGTCCGCATCGCCGGTGCCGCTGTTGCCGCCGTCCTGGTCACGCAGTGGATCGTCGGGCCGGTGATGGTCCTGAAGACCTTCCCGCTGCCGCTCGCCACGGCGCACAACGCGGTCGCGGCGCTGCTGCTGCTCGCGGTCGTGGCGCTGGTGCGCTTCGCCTGGCCACCCGAGCCAGGCGCCTGACATCCGCCGGCGGACGCACACCCGAGCGATGAGCGAATCCCGCAATCCTGCTGCCGAGCCCGTTGCGCCCGCATCGGCGACCTGGCGCGACTACTACGAACTCGGCAAGCCGAAGGTCGTGGCGCTCATCGTATTCACGGCGATCGTCGGCATGTTCCTCGCCGTGCCTGCATTGCCGCCGCTCCACGCACTCATCTTCGGCACGCTCGGCATCGGGCTCGCCGCCTCGAGCGCCGCTGCCATCAACCACGTCGTGGACCGGCGCTTCGACCAGAAGATGGCGCGCACCATGCTGCGCCCCATTCCGACCGGGCACCTGACCACGACCCAGGCGCTGACCTACGCCGCGATCATCGGGATCGCCTCGATGGTGATCCTGTGGGTGCTGGTGAATCCGCTCACCGCGGTGCTCACGTTCGCGTCGCTCATCGGGTATGCGGTGCTGTACACCGTCTGGCTGAAGCACATCACCCCGCAGAACATCGTGATTGGCGGAGCCGCCGGAGCCGCGCCACCCGTGCTCGGCTGGACCGCCGTCACGGGACACGTGGACCCGTATTCCCTGCTGCTTTTCCTCATCATCTTCGCCTGGACGCCGCCGCACTTCTGGGCGCTCGCGATCGCGCGGCGCGAGGAGTATTCGCGGGCCGGCATCCCGATGCTGCCGGTCGCCTACGGCGTTGAGTTCACGCGGCTGCACATCCTGCTCTACACGATCATCCTCTGCATCGTCACGCTGCTGCCCTGGCTCACCGGCATGACCGGCCTGATCTACCTGGCCGCTGCCGTCGTGCTGGGCGCGATCTTCGTCCGCCACGCGATCGCGCTCCGCCGCAAGGACTCGCCGGCCCACCTGCCGATGACGGTGTTCCGCTACTCGATCAACTACCTCATGTTCCTGTTCGCGGCGCTGCTCGTGGATCACTACGTGGACGTCCGCTTCTGAAGTCCCGCCGATGGCGAGCCGCTCGCATTTCGCCGCCCCGCTGCTGCTCGCGGTCGTCGTCGCGCTGATCGTCTACGTCTCGCTCTATCCGTTCCGCTTCGACCCCGGCGGCCCGTCGATGATCGAGGCACTCGATCAGCTGAAGTGGGCTCGCGCCGGTCGCAGCGAGATGCTGAACAACGTGCTGCTCTACCTGCCGTTCGGCTTCTGCGTCGCGCTGCTCATGGAGCCGCGTTTCGGACGCACGGCCGGCGTGCTGGCGGCCGTGGTATTCGGGGCGCTGCTGTCGCTCAACATGGAGCTGCTGCAGGCCTCGGTGCCGGTGCGGGTCACGAGCCTCAAGGACTTTTCGCTCAACAGCATCGGTGCCCTGGGCGGCGCCGTGCTGGGGTCGGCTTGGCACGCCCTCGGGGCGAGGATGACGCCACAGGCGACGCCGGCGAGCCGCTCGCGCGCGGTCGTCGTGACGATCCTCGTCCTCTGGTTCCTAGCGAGGTTGTGGCCGCTCGTGCCGGAGTTCGGCCTCCGCCAGGTGAAGGGAGCCGTCCGGCCGCTCTTCGCGCCACGGATCGAGCCCTCCGACCTCGCCACGTTCTTCGTCGGCTGGCTGGTCGTCGCCCAGGCCGTCTTTCACCTGACGCGCCGGCAGCGGGCCGTGGACACGTTCCTGCTCGTCATTGCGCTCGTGCTCGTCGGCCGGACGATCACGGAGGGCAACACGCTCGAGGCGGCCGAACTCGCAGCGATTGCGTTGCTGCTGCCGGTACTCGTGCTGTTCAGCCGTCTCGCGGATGGGACGCGCTCGATGCTCATCGCCGCACTGCTCGGCACGTGGCTCGCGTGGACGGCGGTCGGTCCGGCACTCGGCCACGCGGGCAACGTGACCATGGACGTCCCGGCGCTGGCGGACTTCTTCGGCCGCAATCCCCCTCCGCCCGCGCACCTCGCGGAGAAAGGCTTCAGTTACGTCGCGCTCGCTTGGCTGCTCGCGGTCGCCGGCCTCGTGCCGCACGTTGCGGCCGGGGTCACGGTCCTGTTCGTGCTCATCCTGAGCATGTTGCAGCTAGGCGTCGCCGCGCCCGCCTTCGGGTGGGTGGACGTCGCGATTGCGGCGATCGGCGGAATCCTCGTCGCGCGCTGGATGAAGTAGCTACAATCCGCGCCCTTCCCATGGACGTCTCGCACCTCCTCGACCCGCTGAACGACGCGCAGCGGCAGGCCGTCACGGCCCCGCTCGCGCCCACGCTCGTGCTCGCCGGCGCGGGCAGCGGCAAGACGCGCGTGCTCACGCACCGCGTCGCGTGGCTGGTGCAGGTCGAGAACGTCTCGCCGCACGGCATCCTCGCCGTGACCTTCACCAACAAGGCGGCGGGCGAGATGCGCGGCCGCATCGAGGAACAGCTGGGCCTGCCCTCGGCGCCGCTCTGGATCGGCACTTTCCACGGCATCGCCCACCGCCTGCTGCGCATGCACTGGCGCGAAGCGGGCCTGCCCCAGGGTTTCCAGATCCTGGACGCGGAGGACCAGCAGCGTCTCGTGAAGCGCCTCATCCGCGGCCTCGGCCTCGACGAGGCGCGCTGGGTTCCGCGCGAGGTCACCTGGTTCATCAATGCGCAGAAGGACGAGGGCCTGCGCCCGAAGCACCTGAAGGACGACGGGGACCCGACGCGCCGGCAGATGATCCGCCTGTACGAGGCGTACGAGGAGGCGTGCCGTCGCAACGGCGTCGTGGACTTCGCCGAGCTGCTGCTCAGGAGCCACGAGCTCTGGCGCGAAGTACCCGGGCTCGTCGAGCACTACCGTGCGCGCTTCGGCCACGTGCTCGTGGACGAGTTCCAGGACACCAACACGATCCAGTACAACTGGATGAAGGCGCTGGTCGGCGCGACGAGCATCCCGTTCGTGGTCGGCGACGACGACCAGTCCATCTATCGCTGGCGCGGCGCGCGGGTCGAGAACCTGCAGCAGTTCCGCCGCGACTTCCCGGGCGTACAGCTCTTCCGCCTCGAGCAGAACTACCGCTCGACCGGCAACATCCTCGCCGCCGCCAACGCGATCATCGCGAACAACAGCGGGCGCATCGGCAAGAAGCTCTGGACGGAAGGCAGCAAGGGCGAGGCGATCCGTCTCTACCGGGCCTACAACGAGCGCGACGAGGCCGAGTTCGTCGTCAACCGCATCCGCGACTGGGTGTCGCGCGGCGGGAACCGACGCGACACGGCGATCCTCTACCGTTCGAACGCGCAGTCCCGCGTGTTCGAAGAGTACCTGCTCGCGGCGCGCATCCCGTACCGCGTGTACGGCGGCCTGCGGTTCTTCGAGCGGCAGGAAATCAAGGACGCGCTCGCCTACCTGCGGCTCATCGCCAACCGCGACGACGACGCCTCGTTCGAGCGCGTGGTGAACCTGCCGACGCGCGGCATCGGCGCGAGGACGCTGGAGGTCCTGCGGGCGCATGCGAAGGCGAACGCCACATCGCTCTGGCGGTCCGCGGCGCCCTGCGCCGAGGAGCTCGGCGCCCGGGCGTCGTCGTGCCTGCAGGCATTCCTGGCGCTCATCGAGAAGCTCGACGCCGACACGCGCGAGCTGGCACTGCACGAGCAGGTGGACCACGTGGTCCAGGCGAGCGGGCTTGCGGCGCACTACCAGAAGGAAAAGGCCGACAAGGGCGAGGCGAGGCTCGAGAACCTCGAGGAACTCGTGAGCGCCGCGCGCGGTTTCGAGCCCGAGGACGACCAGATGCCACCGCTCATGGCGTTCCTGTCGCACGCGGTGCTCGAGTCGGGCGAGGGCCAGGCGGAGGCGTGGGAGGACTGCGTGCAGATGATGACGCTGCACTCGGCCAAGGGCCTCGAATTCCCGGTGGTGTTCCTGTGCGGCCTGGAGGACGGGCTGTTCCCGCACCAGCGCTCGATCACGGACGTGCAGGGGCTCGAGGAGGAACGCCGACTCTGTTACGTGGGCACGACGCGCGCGATGCGGCAGCTCTACCTGACCTACGCGGAGCAGCGCCGCATGCACGGCGTGGACAGCTACGGGGCGCCCTCGCGGTTCATCGCGGAAATCCCGGCCGAGCTGGTCGAGGAAGTCCGGCCCAGGGTCCAGGTCTCGCGGCCGACGTACTCGCCAGGCCGCCCCGCCTACGCACAGACCCGCCCGTCCGCCCCGGCCCGTGCCCAGCGCTTCACCGACGAGGAGCCCGGCGGCCTGCGTCTCGGCCAGCGCGTGCGCCATCACAAGTTCGGCGACGGGGTGGTCCTGAGCCTCGAAGGTCACGGATCGAACGCCCGGGTGCAGGTCAATTTCGAGCGGCAGGGCACGAAGTGGCTGATGATGGGGTACGCCAACCTGGAAGTCGTCTAGGGCTACAATGCCGCGGTGAAAATAATCATCCTCGGGGCCGGCCAGGTCGGCCGGACCGCCGCCCATCACCTCGCGCGTGAGGAGGCCAACGACGTCACCGTGGTGGACACGGAGGGCGAGTTGCTGCGGGATCTCCAGGATCGCATCGACATCCGCACGGTGCAGGGCAATGCCGCGAGCCCGGGGACACTGGAGCTGGCGGGCGCCGGCGACGCGGACATGCTCGTAGCGCTCACGAACAGCGACGAAGTGAACATGGTCGCCTGCCAGGTCGCCTGGAGCCTCTTCGGCACGAAGACCAAGATCGCGCGCATCCGCTCGCAGGCCTACACGCGACGACCCGAGATCTTCGTCTCGACGGAGGGCGAGGCGCCGAACCAGCTGTCCGGCTTCGCGGTGGACATGTACGTGAGCCCGGAGGAGCTGGTCACCGCCTACATCGAGCGCCTGGTGCGCTACCCGGGGGCGCTGCAGGTCGTGGACTTCGCCGACGGCCGGGTCCGCCTCGTGGGACTGCGCGCCGTGAAGGGCGGCCTCCTCGTCGGCCAGCCGATCCGCGCGATCCGCCAGCACATTCCCAAGGTGGATGCGCGCGTGGCCGCCATCTACCGCGGTGGCCACAGCATCGATCCCGAGGGCGACACGGTCATCGAGCAGAACGACGAGGTGTTCTTCATCGCCGCGACCGAGGACATCCGCAACGTGATGGCCGAGATGCGCAGGGCCGAGGACACGGTCAAGCGCGTCGTGATCGCGGGCGGCGGAAACATCGGCCTGCGGCTCGCGCTCAAGCTCGAGGAGGACAACCACCAGGTCAAGATCATCGAGCGCTCGACGGCCCGCGCGCGCCAGATCTCCGAGCAGCTGCGAAACACGATCGTGCTGAACGGCGACGCGGCGGACGAGGAGCTGCTGGTCGAGGAGAACATCGACAGCGCCGACGTGTTCTGCGCGCTCACCAATTCGGAGGAAGCAAACATCCTCTCGGCGCTGCTCGCGAAGCGCCTGGGCGCGCACCGGGTCATGGCACTGATCACACGGACGGCGTATGCGGAGCTGATGCAGGCGGGGCCGATCGACGTCGCCATCTCGCCGCAGACCGTGACGATCGGGTCGCTGCTCGCCTACGTACGCAGCGGCGACGTGGTGCAGGTGCACTCGCTGCGTGGCGGCAGCGCGGAGGCGATGGAGACCGTCGCGCACGGTGCGCGTGGCGGCAAGGTCGTGGGGCGCACGGTCGAGGACATCAAGCTGCCGGAGGGCGCGCGCATCATCTCGATCGTGCGCGGTGACCAGGTCATCATGGCGCACCACGACACCGTGGTCGAGACCGACGACCACGTGATCCTGTTCCTCGCCGACAAGCGCCACGTCGAGCAGGTCGAGCGTCTGTTCCAGTCCTGACCGATGCTCGCGGTCGTCCACGTCATGGGGTCGATGCTGATGCTGTTCAGCGTCACCTACGTGCTGCCCCTGGCCACCTCGCTCATCTACCAGGACGGCATGCTGGTGGACTTCATCGTCGCCGCGGTCGTCTGCCTCGGGGCCGGGGCCCTGCTCTGGGGCCTGACGCGCCAGGCCAGGCGGGAATTGCGTTCGCGGGACGGGTTCCTGCTCGTGAGCCTCGCGTGGGTCCTGATGTCGGCCATCGCGACGGTGCCCCTGATGCTCGCGATCGACGGGCTGAGCTTCACCGACGCGTTCTTCGAAACCATGTCGGGCCTGAGCACCACGGGCGCAACCGTGCTCGTCGGGCTCGACGACCTGCCGCCGTCGATCAACCTGTGGCGGCACGCGCTCTGCTGGTACGGCGGCATGGGCATCATCGTACTGGTGGTCGCGATCCTGCCGATGCTGGGCGTCGGCGGCATGCAGCTCTACAAGGCGGAGACCCCCGGCCCCGTCAAGAACGAGAAGCTCACCCCGCGCATCACGCAGACCGCGAAGGCGCTCTGGTTCATCTATTTCCTGATCACCGTCGCCTGCATCGTGTCGCTGCGGATCGCCGGCATGGGATGGTTCGACGCGGTCTGCCACGCGTTTGCCGCGATGGCGCTCGGCGGCTTCTCGACGCACGACGCGAGCGTGGGGTACTTCAACTCGCCGGCGATCGAGTTCGTGCTCATCGTGTTCATGCTGATCGCGGCCATGAACTTCAGCCGGCACTTCATCGCCTGGCAGCAGAAGAGCCTCGGCACGTACGCGACCGACGCCGAGGCCAAGGCGATGCTCGCGGTCATCGGACTGAGCACGGTCGGGCTCACGTTCTACATCTGGTACGACGGCGTGTATCCCGACTTCCTGGCGAGCCTGCGCCACGTCGCGTTCAACCTGGTGTCCATCGCGACCGACTGCGGCTTCGTGAGCCAGGACTACGCCGTCTGGCCGATGTTCGCACCGATGTGGATCCTGATGCTGTCCTGCTACTGCGCGAACACCGGGTCCACGGGCGGCGGCATCAAGATGTTCCGGACGCTGGTGCTGTTCCGGCAGGCGGGTCGCGAACTGCTGCTGCTCGTCCACCCGCAGGCCGTGCGCCCGGTGAAGATCGCCGGCCAGGTGGTGCAGAACCAGATCGTCTTCGCGGTGCTGGCGTTCGTGGTGCTCTACTTCGGTGTGGTCGTGGTGCTGACCTTCTCGCTGCTCGCGAGCGGCCTCGACTTCGTGAGCTCGTTCTCGGCCATCATCGCCTGCATCAACAACGCGGGTCCCGGCCTGGGCGTGGTGGGGCCGGCGGGCAACTACCAGGGACTGACCGACTTCCAGACCTGGGTCTGTGCGCTCGCGATGCTGCTCGGGCGCCTCGAGATCTTCAGTTTCCTCGTGCTCTTCACCCCGTCGTTCTGGCGCAAGTAGATGGCGGGGAAGAAGAAGCTGTCGGCGAAGACCCGGCGCCAGGTACATCGCGGCTTCGCGCTGCTCGCGGTGCTGCTGCTCATCGTCGCGATTGTCGTGGTTGCGGTGCTCGACCACCGCGTCACGCGGCAGTTCGAGGGGCGGCGCTGGACGCTGCCGGCACGGGTGTACGCGCAGCCGATCGAGCTCTACGTCGGGCAGACGCTCTCTGCCCGGCGATTCACGGAGGAACTCGAGCGGCTCGGCTACCTCGCGGTCGCGAAGCCCGAACGCCCGGGCACTTACCGGCGCAGGGTTGATTCCGTCGACGTGTACGTGCGCGCATTCCGCTTCTCCGACGAGCCGCAGGACGCGCGCGCGCTGCGCATCGGCTTTGCGGGCGACGCGATCGCGGCGCTCGCGGATACGCAGGGTGCCGACGTGCCCGTCATCCGGCTCGACCCGCTGATGATCGGCAGCATCTTCCCGATCCACGGCGAGGACCGCATCGTCGTTTCGCCCGACCAGGTGCCGCCGCTGCTGCCCGAAGCGCTCAAGGCAGTGGAGGACCGCAAGTTCGACACGCATCACGGCGTGGACCCGCTCGCCATCCTGCGCGCGATGTTCATCAACGTGCGGGCCGGCCAGGTCGAGCAGGGCGGCAGCACGCTCACGCAGCAGCTGGTGAAGAGCTACTTCCTCGACAGCCGCCGTACGCTGGGGCGCAAGATCGAGGAAGCGATCATGGCCGTCATTCTCGACGCCCGGTTCGGGAAGGCGGACATCATGAACGCCTACATCAACGAGATCTACCTTGGCCAGGACGGCCAGCGCGCGATCCACGGGTTCGGTCTCGCGAGCCAGTTCTATTTCGGCAAGCCGCTCGCGGAACTCGGCCTGTCCGACATCGCGCTGATGGTCGCGATCGTGCGCGGCCCCTCCTACTACGACCCGCGGCGTCACCCGGACCGCGCGCTTGCGCGCCGCAACCTCGTGCTCAAGGTCCTTGCGGAGCAGGACGTGATCAGCGCCGAGGAAGCCGAACGGGCGGCCGCGAAGCCGCTCGGGGTCGCCGCGGCCGGCAGCAAGGGCGCCGTGTTCTTCCCCGCGTTCCTCGACCTCGTCCGGCGCCAGCTGCGCAGCGATTACAAGGAAGAGGACCTGACGGAGGCCGGCCTGACCGTATTCAGCACGCTCGACCCGCTGCTGCAGGAAAAAGCCGAGGACGCGCTAGCCTCGGAGCTCGACCGCCAGGACGCTTCTCCGCGCAAGGTCTCCCACGGCCTCGAGGGTGTCGTGATCGTGACCACGCCGCAGACTGGCGAAGTGGCGGCGATCGTGGGCGGACGGCACGCCTCGTTCGACGGTTTCAATCGCGCGCTCGACGCGAAGCGTCCCATCGGCTCCCTGGCGAAACCCCTCGTGTACCTGTCCGCGTTCGAGACCGGCAAGTACACGCCCGCGACGATCGTTCACGACCAGCCGGTCGAGATCAAGCTGCCGAACGGCGACACATGGAAGCCGGCGAACTTCGACAAGGAGATCCGCGGCGACATGCCGGCGATCCGCGCGCTCACGCAGTCGCTCAACCTGCCGACGGTGAACCTCGGGCTCGAGGTCGGCCTCGCGCGGGTCGCGAGGACGTTCGTGCAGCTCGGGCTCGACCAGAAGCCGGCGGAGTATCCGTCGATGCTGCTGGGCGCGACGAACCTGAGCCCGTTCGAGGTCGCGCAGATGTACAACACGCTCGCAAATGGCGGATTCCGCTCGCCGCTGCGCGCGGTGCGCGCGGTCGTCTCGGAGAGCGGCAAGCAGCTCAAGGCGCCGCAGCTGGAAGTGGCCGAGGCGGCACCGGCCGATGCGGTGTACATGCTCGACCGCATGCTCATCGAGGTCATGGAGCGCGGGACGGGACGGCCCGCGCGCAAGACGCTGCCACCGGGCCTCGTCGTGGCAGGCAAGACCGGCACGTCGAACGACTACCGCGACAGCTGGTTCTCCGGCTTCTCGGGGTCGCACCTGATCGTCGTGTGGATGGGGCACGACGACAACTCCCAGACGGGACTCACCGGCACGACGGGCGCGCTCGCCGCGTGGTCGAGGCTGATGTCGTCCATCACGACGACATCGTTCGAGCCACTGATGCCGGAATCGCTCGAGAACCGCTGGATCGACTACTACTCGGGTCGCGAGACCTCGCCCTATTGCGACGGCGCGGCCGTGAGCCTGCCGTTCCGGATCGGCACGCCGCTCGTGCCGAGCGACGACTGCGCTCCGGGAGCCGACGTTCCCGCGGACGCGTCGATGCAGCCACTGGCGCCCGCGGAGCCACAACCGACGACCCCGCCTTGATCTGCTGCGGCTGCGGGCCGGACAATCGCCCGCCATGCGCCGTCACATCCCGATACTCGTAGCCCTGACCGTCACGCTCGCGGGTTGCGCGATCGAGCCGTTCAAGAAGGGTGGGGCCGAAACCGCGTCGTCGCGGACGGCGACTTCCCAGACGGGCAAGCCGGGCGCCGGTGCGGGGCCGGTGCTGACCGTTCCCGCGGAACCGGCCGAGGCACCCGCAACGACTGAGCCGGCGATCGTGGCGCCACCGCCGGCGCCGCTGCCGAAGGAACGTCCAAAGACACCCGCCGCGACCCTGGGCCCGGCCAGCAAGGCCCTGGTCTCGCAGGCGCAGGAACAGCGGGCGAAAGGCGACCTGCCGGGCGCGACGGTCTCTCTTGAGCGGGCGCTGCGCATCGAGCCGAACAACCCGCTGCTGTGGATCGAGATGGGCCGGCTGCGCATGGACCAGCGTAACTATCCGCAGGCAGAAAACATGGGCCGCAAGGCGCTGTCGATGTCAGTCGGCGACGACCGGAGCCAGGCCCTGGCCTGGCAGCTGATATCGGATTCCTACCGGGCCCGAGGCAAGAACATCCAGGCGCAGGAGGCTGCGGACAAGGCGAAGGCGCTCTCGCCGAAATAGTCCACTTTGGTCTATTTTGATTGCCACGATTGTCTGGATGGAGCAGTTCCTAATTCAATCGCAGCAGAGACTGGATCCATTTCCCCACTTTTGCCTCTGCCTACGGAATCTCCGCAATGAGGCTCGCAATTTGGCTGAATTGTCGACGCAGTGGGCTATGAATGCCGAAATCTGCGCACGAATCCGGACAAGGCTGTCGAATCATGTCTCATTTGCCGCAATTCAGGTCATTGATGTGGCGAGCTCTAGGCAGTGAAGTGATCCAATGATCGGGCTTCTGCAGCGAGTCACCCAGGCCAGCGTCGAGGTCGACGGCGCCATCGTCGGCCAGATCGGTCCGGGCCTGCTCGTCCTGCTTGCAGTCGAGCCCGACGACACCGAGGCGCAGGCCGACCGCCTGGTCGAGCGGCTGCTCGGGTACCGGATCTTCGAGGACGCGCAGGGACGGATGAACCGGAGCGTCGTCGAAACCGGGGGCGGCCTGCTGCTCGTCCCACAGTTCACGCTCGCGGCGGATACGCGAAAGGGCATGCGGCCCAGTTTCACTGGCGCCGCCCCGCCGGAGCACGGCCGCGCGCTCTTCGATTACGCCGTACGCCAGGCTCGCGCACGGCTGGCCGAGCGGGTGGCGACGGGCCGGTTCGGCGCACACATGAAAGTGAACCTGACCAACGATGGACCGGTCACATTCTTGCTGAAGGCCTCGGCCCCCGCTGACGGGGGCTGAGGTCCGATTCGCGTATCATTGCGACCCTTCCTCGACCGTCCCGGAGACCTGCAATGGGAATCGGCTTTCGCGAACTGCTCATCATCCTCCTGATCGCCATGGTCGTCTTCGGCGCCAAGAAGCTCCGCAACGTCGGCTCCGACCTCGGCGCCGCGGTGAAGAACTTCAAGAAGGCCGTCAACGAGGGGGAAGACGAGCAGACCAAGCAGTTGAGCGACCTCTCGGGCAAGGAGAAGGACGCCGACTTCCACGAGCGCGCCGGCGCCGCCAAGACCGACAGCAAGCCGAACGCCTGACGCGGCGATGTTCGAGGTCGGCTTCAGCGAGATCCTGCTGATCTTCGCGATCGCGTTGCTCGTGCTCGGCCCGAATCGCCTGCCGAAGCTCGCGGCCGACCTCGGCCGCTGGGCGGGACGGGCCCGGGCAATGGCACGGCAGTTGCGCACGCAGCTCGAGCAGGAAGTGAATTTCGACCCGCTGAAGGACCAGCCCCACGCGACCTCCGGCACCCCGACCGCCCCGACCACGACTCCTCCCCCGTTTCCCGCCGTGCAGCCACCCCCGGCGGCCGAGCCGGCGCCTTGAAATTGCGCACCGCGTTCAGGCTGTCGGCCAGGGTCCGCAGCTCGATGCTCACCGCGCTGGCCGACAGCGTG
>JBBIVG010000034.1:0-16790 GCA_037439865.1 Nevskiaceae bacterium | reverse complement strand
ACGTCATCGAGGGCAAGGTCTTCCAGGGGGTCGGCGACACGTTTGAACCGGACGGCGGGCCCGAGCGGCGCTTCGAGACCCTCTGGTGGGAAGCCGGGCGGTACCTCGACGTCGTCATCGCCACGGCCGACGAGCCGCTCACGCTCGGCAACAAGTTCGGGCTCGTGTTCGTGGACATGGCGGTCGGCCTGCGCAATCCCCTGCAGCGCGTGTTCGCGCTGCACGACACGATGGCGGCACTCAAGGGTTCGCTGCAGCCACCGATGACGCTCATGGTGATCGGTCTCATGGGCCTGCTGCCGGGTGCGCTCCAGGCGCCGGCGATCGAGATCTTCAGCCGCAAGGGATCGGCCGTCGTGTCCAACGTGCCGGGACCCCAGTCGCCGCTCTACATGTGCGGCCAGCGCGTCACCGAGATGTATTTCTGGGTGCCGCAGAGCGGGACGATCGGCGTGGGCGTCAGCATCCTGAGCTATGCCGGAAAGGTCTACTTCGGGATGATCGCGGACCACAGCCTGGTGAAGGACCCGGGCAAGGTCGTCGAGCGGTTCGCGCCCGAGTTCGAGAAGCTGCTGCTCGCCGTCACGGTCGGCGCACTGGCGGTCAAGGAGAAGGAGGCCCGGGAGCAGCGGACTCGAGTCAGGGCCGCCCGCGGTCGCAAGAGCACGGCCCGACCGAAGTCCTGAAAGCAGGCTGCGGCAACTACGTAGGCATCGGATTGACACAGTGCAGCACGCGCTGTGCTTTGGTGGAGAATATTGCCAACGTCCAGCCGCGGCCATCGCCGCGAGGGGGTTCCAATGGTTGCACGCAGGAAGAAGACCCGGCTCGGGACGACGGTCCGCAAGACTCGCGCCCGGACGACGCGCACGCAGGCGACGGTGATCGAGGGCGTGCACCAGATCTGGCTCGCCGGCATGGGCGCGATCGCGAAGGCGCAGAAGGAAGGACCGTCGGCGTTCCAGGACGCGGTCACCGAGGGACTCAAGCTCCTCGACAAGTCGCGCTCGCAGGCCGAAAAGATGGTGCGTGAGGCCTTCGAGTCGGCGCAGGAAACCGTTCAGACACGCCTCGACAGCGCGCGTGACCAGGCGAACGAGACCTGGGATAACCTCGAGTCGCTGTTCCAGAGCCGGGTACACAAGGCGCTGCAGCAGATCGGCGTGCCGAACGCGGAAGAAGTCCGCTTGCTGGCTAAGCGCGTCGCGGAGCTGAATGCGAGCGTGCAGGCGTTGTCGGCGAAGCCGAAGCGCGGCCGCGCCAGGGCCGTGAAGCGGGCGCCGGCTCGCGGACGTCGTGGCCCCGCCCGCACCAGGGCGGCCCGGGCCGCCGACTGATCGACGGCAGACCGTAGCCAGGCAGGTGACGCCATGCTCGACCTGCAACCCGCTGTCCAGCATGCCCGGACAAGCACGCGAACATTTGGCCTCGCCCTTGCAGGCGGCGGTCCGATCGGCGCGTTCTACGAGGTCGGTGCGCTGCACGCGATCGCCGAGGCCCTCGACGGTATCGAGCTGACCCGCCTCGACATGTACGTGGGTGTGAGTTCCGGCGCGATGATCTCCGCCGGACTCGCGAACGGATTCGACACGACGGACATGGGCCTGGTGTTCATTCACAACGCCTCGAGCGAATATCCAGCGGGCCCCGGGCTGTTCCTGCAGCCGGCCTTCAGCGAATACCTGCGCCGCATCGCCGGCATGCCCGGGCTCGTGATCGACATCGTCAGGCAATACGTCCAGGATCCACGCAAGGGCTGGGCCGAGGCGCTCGACCCGCTCGGGCGCCTGTTGCCGCCGGGCCTGTTCGACAACCGCCCGATGGAGCGCTTCCTGCGCCACATCTTCACGACCCAGGGCCGCACGAACGACTTCCGCGAGCTCGAGCGCAGGCTCTACATCGTCGCCACGGAACTGAACAGCGGCGACTCGGTGCGCTTCGGCGAGAAGGGCTTCGACCACGTGCCGATTTCGTCCGCGATCCAGGCGAGCACGGCGCTGCCCGGCCTGTACCCGCCGGTGCAGATCGACGGCGGCACCTACGCGGACGGCGCGCTGATGCGCACGATGAATGCGTCGGTGCTGATGGACGCGGGCGCCGACCTGGTCATCTGCATCAATCCGCTTGTCGCGTTCGACGCGTCGAGCGTACCGCGCCGTCGCGGCCACGACCGCCGCCAGCTGAACCTCACGCGCGGCGGCTTCCCGACCGTGATGAGCCAGACGTTCCGCGCGATGATCCAGTCCAGAATGCTGGTCGGCATGCGCACCTACAAGCTCGATTACCCGGACACCGACGTCCTGCTGTTCGAACCGGACCGCGGCGACGAGGCCGTCTTCTTCAAGAACCCGTTCAGCTACGCGGACCGCAAGGACGTGGTCGAGCACGCCTACGCGCGCACGCGACGCGACCTGCTCGCCCGCGCGAACGGACTGCGCCGCGTCCTCGCCCGCCACGGGATCCGGCTGCGGATGGACGTGCTGCGGGACCGGTCGCGGACCTTCTACGCGGCGGTCGCGGAGCGGCGGCGGCGGCGCGAGCCGGTCACCGGGCCGCTCCACGAGACCCTCGATCGCCTCGAGGCAGCACTCGCAGCTCGCGCCTGACCGCATGAAGATCCTCGGCATCGAAACCGGCGCACGCCCCGCGGGTGAAGAGCCGGGACACCTCGGCCAGCTGCTCCGGCGCAATGCGGGGCTGCGGACGGTGTTCGCACGGGAACCCGCGCTCGAGGCGCGGCTCGAGGAACTGCAGCAATGGCAATCGCAGCGCCTGCTGCGCAGCCACGCCGACCTGCGCGCCGATCCGCGGTATCGCCTGGCCGTGGAGTTCTTCTTCGGCGAGCTCTACGGCGGGGGTGACCCGCACGCGCGGGACCGCGACGTGATGCGCGTGCACCGCGTCATGGAGAGGCTGCTGCCCAGGGAGGCATTGCACGCCCTCTGCCTCGCGATCGAACTCGAGATCCTGTCGCAGGAACTGGACGCGGACGTCGTGCGCAACCTGCCGCCCGGCCCGATCACGGTCGAGACCTACGCCGACGGGTATCGCGGCGCCAATCGTCGCCCCGACCGGGAGCGCCAGATCGAGCTCACCGGCATCATCGGCGCCTACCTCGACAACGTCGTGAAGAAGCCGATCATCCGCGGCCTCGTCCGTCTGGCGCGGGGACCGGCGCACGCGGCCGGATTCGGGGCGCTGCAGGAGTTCCTTGAACGGGGTCTCGCTGCGTTCGAAACGATGCACGGTGCCGGCGAATTTCTCGCTACCATTCGCGAGCGTGAAGTTCGCGCGATGGAGCGTATCCTCGCCCGCACGCCGGATCCGTTCGAGTTCGGGGAGCGCAGTCGCCGCGGCAAGGATTGATGAGCGAGAAGAAGAAGTCCCAGCGATCATTCCGTCTGCGCAAGCCGGCCGAGCAGGTCGAACTCCCCCTGCCCCCGCCGCCGGGACCGCCGCTGCCGGCCCCGGAGATCGAACTCGCCTGGTGGCAGCGGCCCGCGGCGTTTGCCTCGATCGCGGCGCTGGCGCTGCTGCTCGCGGTGGCGACGGTCGTATCGCAGGTCACGGCCCACCGGGATCGCGAGGCCGCAGCCGCCGCGGAAGCCAGGGTAAAGAGCCTCACGCTGCGCGCATCCACCGCCGAGCACGCCCTGCGGATCGCACCGAACCCGCGCAGCTGGTCCGCAATGCCGGATGCCACGATCCAGTGGCCCGAGCCGCCCGAGTTGCTCGATCTTTACCTGCCCGTCGGGTATTCCGACTTCACGACGTTCGGCCTGACGATCGACAAGGTGGACGTCGGGCGGGTGATGGTCGTGCAGCGGATGGCCCCGGACTCGAACCGGGAGCTCAGGCTCACCCTCAACAGCTCGGCGTTCGGGCGAGGCGAGTACCGCATCCGCATCGACGGCTACACCTGGCGCGGCGACCGGACCGAGGCCGGGTGGGTGCGGCTGGTCATCAAGTGAGGTGAATCAAATGTTCGCGCAGTTCCGCTTCAATCGCATGCCGTCACTCATCGCGACGTTCGTCTTCTTGCTGGCCGGAACCGGGAAAGCACTTGCCCAGGACATGCACCAGCACATGCAGATGCAAGGCGGCACGGCCGTCGCGCAGATGCAGCTCGACGCCGGGAAGAAGTGGCCGACCGACGCCTCGCTGCGGTCCGGCATGGCCGCGATCCGCCAGGCCTTCGACGCGGACCATCCGGCGATTCACGCGGCCAAGGAGACCGATCCGCAGTACGACGCGCTCGCCGCGAAGATCGAGGCGCAGGTGAACGACATCGTGAAGAACTGCAAGCTACCCCCGGCGGCGGACGCGAACCTGCATTACGTCGTCGCGGACCTGTTGCAGGGCGTGAGCCTGATGCGCGGGAAAGACGCGGCCCGCAGCCGGCACGACGGCGCCGCCCTCGTGCACGGCGCGCTGATCGCCTACGGCAAGTACTTCGACGACCCGGGCTGGACGCCGTAGCCCGCCGAGGCCTGGAGGCCCGCATGAATCAGTGGGACGAGCGATACGGGACGACGCGCTATTACTACGGTACCGAGCCGAACGATTTTCTCCGGGAGAGATTCGGACTGATTCGGGCGGGCGGCGACGTGCTGTGCCTCGCCGAAGGCGAGGGTCGCAATGCCGTATTCCTGGCCGAGCAGGGGTTTCGCGCGGTCGCCGTCGACCAGTCGGCGGTCGGCCTCCAGAAGGCGCGGGACCTCGCGGCGGAACGCGGCGTCGCGATCGCCACGGTCGCCGCGGACCTCGCCGAGTATCACATCGAGCCGGCGCACTGGGACGGCATCGTCTCGATCTGGTGCCACCTGCCCGCCCCGCTCCGGGCGGCCGTGCACCGGCAGGTGGTTCCGGGGCTGAAGCCCGGCGGCGTCTTCCTGCTCGAGGCGTACACTCCCGAGCAGCTTCGCTACGGCACCGGGGGACCGAAGAGCGCGGACCTGATGCCGACGCTCGCCGAACTGCGACGCGAGCTGACCGGCCTCGAGATCGTCTTCGCCGCGGAGCGCGAACGGGTCGTGCGCGAGGGCGAGGGGCACACGGGCCCGAGCTCGGTCGTGCAGGTCGCGGCACGGCGCTTGTCCAAGCCGGGCGACCCTGCTTGAATCGAGCACCCGACCGCCTACCGCACATGAGACCACGCGCTTCCGCATTCATCGCCACGAGCCTGGACGGCTTCATCGCCCGCCCGGACGGGAGCATCGACTGGCTCGACGAGGCGCAGAACCTGATCCCGGACGGCGAGGACTGCGGCTATCACGCGTTCATGGCCGGGATCGACTGCCTCGCGATGGGGCGGCACTCGTTCGAGCGGGTCCTGACGTTCGACCCGTGGCCGTACGGCAGCCTGCCGGTCCGGGTCATGACGCACTCGCCGGTCGCCATCCCGATCGCGCTCACCTCCACGGTCAAGTCGTTCGAGGGCACCGCGGAAACGCTCGCGTCGCACCTCTACGACGAGGGTGTCCGCCACCTCTACGTGGACGGCGGCCTCACGATCCAGAGCTTCCTGCGCGCCGGCCTGCTCGACGACATCACCATCACCCTGATTCCGGTCCTGCTCGGTGCGGGTCGCCCCCTGTTCGGGCCGATGACGCAGGACGTCGAGCTCACGCTGGTGAAATCGCGTACCTACGACTTCGGGTTCGTGCAGCTGACGTACGCGATCGAGACGCCGGCGTAGCCTTCCCGTCCCGCCGCGCCTAGTCCTGCGCCTGCCGCAGCGTCGTGACCGGCGGCTGCGTGACGACGGATCGCGCCGCCAGCATTCCGGCGATTCCCACCAGCGCCGCGCCGCCGAGGACGCCCGCGATCCAGACCTTCGGGTCGGGCGAGTACGTGAGGTTGAAGATCCGTCGCGCGAGGAAGTAGCCGGCGACCGACGCTCCGGCCGCGGCGAGCAGGCCCGACAGCAGGCCGAGCGCGATGAACTCGGCGGCCACCCCCTTGAACACCACGCTGCGGCTCGCGCCCAGCGTGCGCAGCATCGCGCTCTCGTAACGTCGCTCGTCGCGCGTGGCCTGCACCGCCGCGAGCAGCACCATCAGACCCGCTGCGAGCGTGAAGAGGAAGACGTACTGCACCGCAAGCGCGGCCTTGTCCATCACGTCGCGGACCTGCTTCAGGAGCGCGTCGATGTCGATGATGGTGACCTCCGGAAACCGGCGCACGAGGTCCACGAGCACCGGCCGCTGGCCCGGATCCACGTGCACGCTCGTGATCAGCGTGCCCGTCACGCCCTCGAGCACGCCCGGCGAGAACACGACGAAGAAGTTCGGCTGGAACGAATCCCAGCGCACGTCGCGCAGGCTCGAGATGCGCGCGCTGACGGGTTCGCCGGCCACGTCGTAGGTCAGTGTGTCACCGAGCTTCAGGCCCAGGCGCTCGGCATAGTCCTGCTCGACGGACACGCGCGGCCCGCCGCCGTCGCCATCGAACCACCAGCGCCCCGCGACGAGCCGATTGTCCTCGCGGAGCTTGCTCGACCACGTGAGATTGGCCTCGCGCTCGACGAACCCGGCCGCGCGCTCGGATTGGAACCGGATCCTGTCGGCCGGCACGCCGTTGATGGCCGTCAGGCGTGCGCGGACCAGGGGCACCAGTTCGGTCGGCGGCAGGCCGCGATCGGCGAAGAAAGCGCGCAGTGCGTCCCCCTCGTCCGGGCGGATGTTGATCATGAAATAGTTGGGCGCGTCGGCCGGCAGGCTCGCGCGCCATTCGCGCAGCAGGTCGTCGCGGACCAGCGCGAGCAGGAGCAGCACCATGAAGCCGAGTCCGAACGCGACGATCTGCACGATGCTGTCGCGTCCGCGGCGCGCAATGTTGGCGAGCCCGTAGCGCCAGGCCACGCCCACGCCACGGCGCAGCGGCCGCAGGCCTCGCACGAGGCCCCAGCCTGCGATCGCGAGCGCGAGGAACGTGCCGCCGATGCCGAGCGCGACGTACGTCACCAGGCGGCTGTCGCGCACGATCCAGTACAGCAGCGCCAGGACCGCGCCCACTGCGCCGCCGTACACCAGCACGAAGCGGAGCGGCGGCGGCTCGAGGTTGCGGCGCAGGACGCGTGCGGGCGGGACACGCTTCAACTGGAGCAGCGGCGGCAGTGCGAACCCCACCAGGATCGCGGCGGCGGTCATGAGCCCGAGCCAGGACGCATCCATTGCAGGCGGCGGCAGCGCTCCGCTCACGAGGTCGCGCAGCAGCCACGCGAGCCCGGCCTGTGCCAGGTACCCGACGGCCGTGCCCAGGACCCCGACGACGGCCGCGATCACGACGAGCTGCAGCAGCATCTGCCGCAGCACGTAGCCCTGCGACGCTCCCATGCATTTCATCAGCGCGACGTTGTCGAGGTGCCGCCGTGCGTAACGCCGCGCCGCCATCGCGACTGCAATGGCCGACAGGAGCACGCTCACCATGCTTGCGAGCGACAGGAAGCGGCCGGCCCGATCCGACGATGCGCGGATCTGCGGGCTCGCGTCGGCGACCGACTCGAGCCGCTCACCCTTCTTCTTGTGCTCACCGAGCCAGGTGCGGAACCGTTCGACCTCCTGAGGATTGCCGGCGAAGAGCACGGCCCGGGCGACCCGGCTCCCCGGCTGGATGAGCTCGGTCGCAGCCACGTCACCCATGTTGATGAGCAGCGTGGTCGAGAGGTCGGCGAAGCCGGCGCCCTGGTCCGGGCGATAGTCGAGGACGCGCGTGACGCGGAACTTCGTCGCGCCGACGCTGAGCTCGGATCCGACATTCGCGCCGAGCCGCGCCAGCAATCGCGAATCGGCCCACGCCTCGCCAGGCGCAGGAATGCCTTCGGCGACGCGCGCGGGACCGAACGGCCGGTCGGCGATCTTGAGACGGCCGCGCAGTGGATAGCCTTCGGTAGCCGCCCTGAGCGTGATCAGCGAGGACTCCTCGCCGAGAAAGACGACGCTGGGCATCGAGAGGATCCGCGCGACGCGCAGACCGCGACTCACGGCCTCGCGGTCGTAGGACTCGTCGATCGGCCGCGCGGATTCGAGCCGCAGGTCGGCCGCCAGCACTTCGCCCGCCTGCTGGTTCACGGCCCGGCCGACGCGGCTCGTGAAGAACCCGACCGCGGTGAGCGACGCGACGGCGACGGCCAACGCGAGCAGCAGCACGCCGATCTCGCCCGACTTCAAGTCGCGGGCGAGATTGCGCAGCGCGAAATGGACCCCGGTCACGGTCAGACCCCGACGACCCGGCCCGCGTCGAGCGTGATCACCCGGCCGCAGCGCGCCGCGAGCGTCCTGTCGTGGGTGACGAGCACGAGCGTGGCGCCGGCCTCGGCGTTCAGGCCGAACAGCAGGTCCATGATGCGCTCGCCGGTGACCGTGTCGAGGTTGCCGGTCGGCTCGTCGGCGAAGAGGACGTCGGGTCGCGTGACGAATGCGCGCGCAATGGCGACGCGCTGTTGCTCTCCGCCCGAGAGCTGGCGCGGATAGTGACCGACGCGGCCCGCAAGCCCGACGCGGTGGAGCACCTCGCGCGCCGCTTTGCGGGCATCCGCGCGGCCCGCGAGTTCGAGCGGCAACATCACGTTCTCGAGCGCGGTGAGCGAGGGCACGAGGTGGAACGACTGGAAGACGAAACCGACGTGGCGTGCACGGACGGCGGCGCGGCCGTCCTCGTCGAGCGTGGTGAGCTCGTTGCCGGCGAGCTGCACGCGACCGGAGCTGGGTTCGTCGAGCCCCGCGAGCAGTGCGAGCAGCGTGGACTTGCCGGCGCCCGATGCGCCCATGATCGCCACGGACTCGCCGCGCGAGATGGCGAGCGACACGTCGGTCAATATGGCGAGCGTTCCCTCCGGGCTGCTAACCTGCTTGCCCAGCCGCTCGGCGCTCAGCACCGTGTCCATCCGCTCCGTGTGCATTCGCCTCGTCTTCCTGTGTCTGGTCCTCGCCGGACAATCGGCGCGCGCCGACTCGCCTACCGTCCTGGTCCTCGGCGACAGCCTGAGCGCAGCCTATGGGATACGCGTCGAGCAGGGCTGGGTGTCGCTCCTGCAGGATCGCCTGAAGGCCTCAGGGTACGGGTACCGCGTGGTGAACGCCAGCGCGAGCGGCGAGACCACCGGGGGCGCGCTCGCCCGCCTGCCACGTGCGCTCGAGAAGCAGCGTCCCGCCGTCGTCATCATCGAGCTCGGCGGCAATGACGGCTTGCGCGGACTGCCGATCAAGGACGTGCGCTCCAATTTCGATTCCCTCGTTCGCCTGAGCCGCAAGGCCGGAGCCAAGGTGCTGCTCGTCGGCATGCGCATCCCTCCGAACTATGGCCCCGCCTACACCCAGGCGTTCCACGGCATGTACGGCGAGGTCGCGACCGAGCTCAAGGTGCCGCTCGTGCCCTTCTTCCTCGACGGCATCGCCCTCGACGACTCGCTGATGCAGGAGGACGGCCTGCACCCGAACGCGGCCGCCCAGCCCAGGCTCCTGGACCAGGTCTGGCCGAAACTGCTACCGCTGCTTTCACGCTGATGGGGGCGGCGGGCACTGCGGTATAGTCCTGATCGCAGCCGGGAACGCCGCGGATTCGACGGCGACAGGCGTCCCCCCTGCGGGAGTCACTGATGGACAAGGTCTGGCTCAAGAGCTACCCGCCCGGCGTCCCGGCCGAGATCAACCCGGACGAGTACCGCTCGCTCGCCGACATGATCGAGCGCAGCCTCGCGCAGTACCCCGACCGGACGGCCTTCACGTGCATGGGCCGCGAGCTGACCTACCGCGAGTTCGACGCACTGGGCCGGCACCTGGCCGCCTACCTGCAGCGGGTCGCGGGCCTGCGCAAGGGCGACCGCATCGCGGTGATGCTGCCGAACGTGCTGCAGTATCCGGTGACGATCGCGGCGGCGTTCCGCGCCGGCCTGACGGTCGTCAACACGAACCCGCTCTACACGCCGCGCGAGCTCGAGCACCAGCTGAAGGACTCCGGCGCCCGCGCGATCGTGATTCTCGAGAATTTCGCGCACACGCTCGACGAGGTGCTGGCCGGGACCAGGCTCGACACCGTCATCGTCACCGGCGCCGGCGACCTGCTCGGCTTCCCGAAGTCGGTGATCGCGAACTTCGTCGTGCGGCACGTGCGCAAGCAGGTGCCGGAATACGCGCTGCCCGGTGCCGTGCGCTTCCAGGAGGCGCTGGGCAAGGGACGCTACGAGAACCTCGAGCGACAGGAACTCACGCACGACGACATCGCCTTCCTGCAATACACGGGCGGCACGACGGGCGTCTCGAAGGGCGCGGTGCTGACGCATCGCAACCTCGTCGCGAACGTGCTGCAGTCGGAGGCGTGGGTGGCCGGCACGCTCGGCGTCGGCGAGCCACAGGTCGCGATCGCGGCGCTGCCCCTGTACCACATCTTCTCGCTCACGGCGAACTGCCTCGTGGTCATGAAGCTCGGCGGGCAGAACGTGCTGATCCCGAACCCGCGCGACTTCGCGGGCTTCGTCGCGGAGCTGGCGAAGCACAAGTTCACGTTCTTCCCCGGCGTCAACACGCTGTTCAACGCGCTGCTCAACACGCCGGGCTTCGACCGGCTCGATTTCAGCACGTTGCGCGTGAGTCTCGGCGGCGGCATGGCCGTGCAGCGCGCGGTCGCCGAGCGCTGGAAGGAGGTCACCGGCAACGTGCTGACACAGGCGTGGGGCCTGACGGAGACCTCCCCGGCGGCGTGCATCAATCCCGCCGGGATCGACTTCAACGGCTCGATCGGGCTGCCGATCTCCTCGACGGTCGTGACGATCCGCGACGACGACGGCAACGTGCTGCCGCTCCGGCAGTCGGGTGAGATCTGCGTCGAGGGGCCGCAGGTGATGCAGGGTTACTGGAACCGGCCCGACGAGACCGCGAAGGTGATGATCGACGGGCGCGTGCTGCGCACCGGCGACATCGGCTACATGGACGAGCAGGGTTACGTGTTCATCGAGGATCGCAAGAAGGACATGATCCTCGTCTCGGGCTTCAACGTGTATCCGAACGAAGTCGAGGGCGTGGCCGTCACGCACCCTGGTGTGCTCGAAGTGGCGGCAGTCGCCCAGCCCGACGAGCGTGCGGGCGAGGTCGTGGCATTGTTTGCCGTCAAGAAGAATCCCTCGCTCACCGAGGAGGCCCTGATCGAGCACTGCCGCAAGTCGCTGACCGGCTACAAGGTGCCGAAGCGGGTGTATTTCCGGGACGAGCTGCCGAAGACGAACGTCGGCAAGATCCTGCGCCGCGACCTCCGCGACCAGCTGAGGAAATAGGTGCCTGGCACCTATTTCTCTATTTCTTCCTGCGGCTGAGGGACATCCGCGCCACGTAGTGCGCGGCGACGTCGTCGCCGTGGCTCGAAGCACGGCTGATCCCCTCGAGGATCATCTTCTCCGCGCGTTCGGTCCCGACCCAGCTCACGATCGTGACCCACTTGCCTTTCTCCAGGTCCTTGTAGTGCTGGAAGAAGTGCGCGATCTGGTCCGTGAGCGTCGACGGCAGGTCCTTGTACGATTTCACGCCCGAGTAGAACGGGTGCAGTTTGTCCACCGGCACCGCGATGACCTTCTCGTCGTCGCCGGCCTCGTCCTTCATCATCAGCGCGCCGACCGGACGCACGCGGACGATGGCGCCCGCCACGACCGGGCTCGGCACGACGACGATGACGTCCACCGGGTCGCCGTCGCCCGACAGCGTGTGGGGGATGAACCCGTAGTTCCCGGGGTAGAACATCGCCGTGTTCAGGAACCGGTCCACGCGCAGCGCGCCCGACTCCTTGTCGAGTTCGTACTTGACCGGGACGCCGCCCTGCGGGATCTCGATCAGGACGTTGACGTCATGCGGCGGGTCTTCGCCGATGCCGATCTTGCTGATGTCCATGGATCACCCGTGGTATTGCGGGCTCAACTCGTGCACGGCTTCCACCATAGCAAGCGCGTGCTCGGGCGGCACATCCGGATGAATACCGTGCCCGAGGTTGAACACGTGGCCGTGTCCACGGCCGAAGCTCGCGAGCACGCGCGCGACCTGCGCACGAATTTCGGCGGGCGGCGCATACAGCACGCTGGGGTCCAGGTTGCCCTGCAGGGCGACGCGGTCCTGAACGGCGCGCCGGGCGTCGGCCAGATCCGTCGTCCAGTCCACGCCGAGCGCATCGCACCCGGTCGCGGCCATCTCCGCGAGCCACTGGCCGCCACCCTTCGTGAACAGGATGACCGGCACGCGCCGGCCCTCGCTCTGGCGCGTCACGCCGTCCACGATCTGCTTCATGTAATGCAGCGAGAACTCTCGATAGTCGGAAGGCGTCAGCGCGCCGCCCCAGGTATCGAACACCATCACCGCCTGCGCGCCCGCCGCCACCTGCGCGTTCAGGTACGCGAGCGTCGCGCGCGTGATCACATCGAGCAGCCGGTGCAGCTCGCGCGGCGCGCCGTAGAGCATGCCCTTGATGTGCTGGAAGTTCTTGCTGCCGCCACCCTCGACCATGTAGGTGCCGACGGTCCACGGGCTGCCCGCGAAGCCGATCAGCGGCACGCGCCCGCGGAGTTCACGCCGGATGAGGCGCACCGCGTCCATCACGTAGCGCAGCTCGCCCTCGGGATCCGGTATGGGCAGTCGATCGATGTCCGCGGCCGTGCGCACGGGGCGCGCGATCTTCGGTCCCTCCCCCGCCTCGAACTCCAGGCCGACGTTCATCGCGTGCGGCACCGTGAGGATGTCCGAGAACAGGATCGCGGCGTCGAGCCGGTAGCGGTCGAGCGGCTGCAGCGTGACCTCGCAAGCGAGCTCGGGGTTCATGCAGAGCTTGAGGAAGCTGCCCGCCCTGGCGCGCGTCGCACGGTACTCGGGCAGGTAGCGCCCGGCCTGCCGCATCATCCAGAGCGGCGTGCGCGGCGTCGGCTCGCGCAGCAGCGCGCGCAGGAACAGGTCGTTCTGCAGCGGGGCCGTCACTGGGCGGCCTTCGCGCCGAAGATGCCGGCGATCGTCTGCTGGATGGCCAGCGCTGCCGCCCGCGGGTCGGCCGCATTGCGGATGGGACGGCCGACGACGATGTAGTCCGCGCCGTTGGCGAAGGCCTGCGCCACGTCCACCGTGCGCTTCTGGTCGTCCACTGGACGGTTCTCCACGGGCCGGATGCCCGGCGTCACGACCAGCAGCCGGTGATCGATGAATTCGCGCAGCTTTGGCGCCTCGAGCCCCGAGGACACCACGCCGTCGCAGCCCGCCTCGAGCGCGCGACGCGCACGCGACAGGACGAGCTGTTCGACGTCGCACTTGAAGCCCAGGTCGTCGAGGTCCCCGCGATCGAGGCTCGTGAGCACCGTGACCGCGAGGACCTTCACGTCGCCCTTCGCGGCCGCGGCGGCCTCCATGATTCCCTGGTTGCCGTGCACGGTCGTCAACGTCACGCCACGGTTGCGCAACTGGCGGACCGCAGCCGCCACGGTCGCCGGCACGTCGAAGAACTTCAGGTCGACGAAGACCTTCTTGCCGCGCCCGACCATCCAGTCGAGCAGCTCGTAGTAGCCTCCCGACATGAAGAGCTCGAGGCCGAGCTTGTAGAAGTGGACGGAGTCACCGAGCGTATCGGCGAGGCGGCGGGCCTCGGCCGGGTCAGCGACGTCCATGGCGAAGATCAGGCGCTCGTGCGCCGGGATGGCCTTGGGTGTGAAAGGCATCGATGGGCTCGGCGGAAAGGCAAAATGCGGGCCGTAATGATACCGGAGAAGAACAGGGGGTAGGGGGTAGTGAACTCAGCTCACGTCCGCTCGGACGGATCGAAGAGCCGCTGGTACTCCAGGATCGCGAACCGGTCGGTCATGCCCGCGATGTAGTCGGCCACCGCGCGGGCCCGCCCGGCCCGCCCGCCCTCGGCCTCCATGCGCCGCGCGGCCTCCTGGTGCTCGGTGGGCATCAGGTCCACGTCCTCGAGCATCGCTTCGAACAGCTCGCGTACCACGCGTCGCGCCTTGTTGGTCATGCGCAGCACGCGGTAATGCCGGTAGAGGTGCTCGCGCAGGTAGCGCTTGAGCTCGAGGTGCTCGGCGCTTACCTCGGGACCGAACGTGAGCAACGGCTCGGACCTTGCGCGGACCGCCTCGACATCCGCGGGCGAAGCGGCGGCGATGGACGTGCCCGAGGCGTCGATCAGGTCGTTGACGAGGTAGTCGATCATGCGCCGCACCACCTCGTGCACCAGGCGGCGGGCACTCAACCCGGGGTATCGCTCCGTCACCAGGTCGTACTGCCGCCGGAAGATGGCGACCTCGCGCAGTTCGTCGATGCTGATGAGTCCCGCGCGAATGCCGTCGTCCACGTCGTGGTTGTTGTAGGCGATCTCGTCGGCGAGGTTCGCGAGCTGGGCCTCGAGGCCCGGCTGTCGCCGCTGCAGGAAACGCTCGCCGAGGTCGCCGAGCCGGCGCGCATTCGCCGCCGAGCAGTGCTTGAGGATGCCCTCGCGGGTCTCGAACGTGAGGTTGAGCCCGGGGAATTCCGCGTAGCGCTCCTCGAGCTCGTCGACGACGCGCAGCGACTGCAGGTTGTGCTCGAAACCGCCGAATTCGCGCATGCAGTCGTGCAGCGCGTCCTGGCCGGCGTGGCCGAAGGGCGTGTGCCCCAGGTCGTGCGCGAGGCAGATCGCCTCCGCGAGCGGCTCATTCAGCGCCAGCGCGCGGGCCACGCTGCGCGCGATCTGCGCCACCTCGAGCGAGTGCGTGAGCCGGGTGCGGTAGAGGTCGCCCTCGTGGTTCACGAACACCTGCGTCTTGTAGACGAGGCGCCGGAAGGCCGTGGAATGCACGATGCGGTCGCGATCGCGCTGGTACTCCGTGCGGTGACGCGGCGGCGGCTCCGGGAACCGGCGGCCACGCGACGCCGCGTCGTGCTGCGCATACGGCGCGAGGATGGGCGTGCTGCCGTTCATGTCCCGCCGCCGAAGTGCCCGGCGAGCGTCGCCACGAGCGCCTCCGCCGGATAGTCGCCGCTCACCACGCCCTCGCCGAGCCGCCTCAGCAGCACGAGTCGGATGCGGCCCGCCAGTACCTTCTTGTCCATGCCCATGAGGTCGAGCGCTCGCGGCGCGCCGATGGCCGGAGCGGCCCCGGGCAGGCCGGCGCGACGCAAGAGGTCGCGGACGCGCGCGACGTCGCCGTCATCCAGCCAGCCGAGGCGCCGCGACAGGTCGGCGGCGAGCAGCATGCCGACGCCCACGGCCTCGCCGTGCAGCCACTCGCCGTAGCCGGCGGCGGTCTCGATCGCGTGGCCGAACGTGTGACCGAGGTTGAGCAGCGCGCGACGCCCGTGTTCGCGCTCGTCCTCGGCCACGATCTCCGCCTTGATCTCGCAGGAACGCCGGATCGCATGGGCGAGCGCCTCGGGATCGAGCGAGAGCAGGGCGGCAAGGTTCGATTCGAGCCAGCCGAGGAAGCCGACGTCGGCGATCAGGCCGTACTTGATGACTTCCGCGAGCCCGGCACGCAGCTCGCGCGGCGGGAGCGTCTTCAAAGTGGCCGTGTCGGACACGACGGCGCGCGGCTGGTGGAACGCGCCGATGAGGTTCTTGCCGCCCGGGTGATTGACACCAGTCTTGCCCCCGACCGACGAATCCACCTGCGCGAGCAGCGTCGTGGGCACCTGCACGAAGTCGACACCGCGCTGGTAGCAGGCCGCGGCGAAACCCGCGATGTCGCCGACGACGCCTCCGCCGAGCGCGACCACGCACGCATCGCGGTTCATGCGGCCGTGCACGAGGGCATCGAAGACGCGGTTGGCGACGTCGAGCGTCTTGTGCTGCTCGCCGTCGGGCAGCAGCACCGAGCGCAGGCGCTTGCCGGCCAGCGCCTCGAGCAACCGGTCGAGGTACAGCGGACCGACGACCTCGTTCGTCACGACCAGGAGATCGCGGGCGGCGATCGCGCCCCCGAGCACCGCCGGGTCGTCGATGAGCCCCGGCCCGATCAGGATCGGGTAGCTGCGCGCGCCAAGGTCGATGGTCACCCGTTGCATCACTCGCTCCGCTCCGGGGCCAGGCGCCGCAGGATCTCCTCCACGACCGCCTTGACCTTGCGTCCGTCGGTGTCGACCGTCAGGGCCGCCACCTCCTCGTACAGCGCCGCACGCTGCGCCATGAGGCGCTCGAGCGTCCCCCGCGGATCCGGATTGTTGAGCAGCGGCCGCTGGCTGTTGCGCCGCGTGCGGGCGAGCTGCTGGTCCACGGAGGTCCGAAGATACACGACGCAGCCGCGCTCGCGCAGCCGCTCCCGGGTCCTCGGATCGAGCACCGCGCCACCACCCGTGGCCACGAGCACTCCGGCCCGACGGGTGAGCTCGTCCAGCACCTCGGCTTCCCTCGCGCGGAATCCCGCCTCGCCTTCGCGCTCGAAGATGTACGGGATGTCCACGCCCGTGCGCGCCTCGACCTCGGTGTCGCTGTCCACCAGCTCGAGCCCGAGATGCCCGGCGAGCAGCCGCCCCACGGCGCTCTTGCCCGAGCCCATGGGACCGACCAGGAAGACGTTCTCCGATTTCGACATGCCCGAATAGAACGAGGCCGCAGGATCGCTGCGGCCTCATTGTCCCATCCGTCCGGGCGCGCGTCAGTAGATGTTCGCGCCCTCGCGCAGGATCTTCGGCGTGACGAAGTTGAGGAGCTCGTTCTTGTCCTTCCAACGGATAACGTCGGTCAGGTTAAAGTAGCTGCCCGAGAAACAGCCCGTGTATGCGCCGAGCCGGACACCGTTGAGCCAGACGGCGGTGCCGAACTGGGCCTTGTTGATCTTGAGCCGTGCCACCGCG
>JBBIVG010000033.1:0-16885 GCA_037439865.1 Nevskiaceae bacterium | reverse complement strand
CGCTCGCGGTCTGTGCGTTCCTGCTGCGCGGCGGCCGCGGAAAATAGGTGCCTGGCACCTATTTTCCGGTGGCGCGATACGTCTCGCGCCCGCCCATGACCGTCAGCAGCACCTTCGTATCCAGCAACTCGCGCGGCGGGATCGCGAGCACGTCGCGCGACAGCACGACGAAGTCGGCGTACTTGCCGGGGGTGATCGTCCCCTTCCGCGACTCGTCGAAGCTCGCGTAGGCGGCGTCGCGCGTGTAGTGGCGCAGCGACGCCTCGACGGATATCCGGTTCTGCGGGTACCAGCCTCCGGGGGGCTGGCCGTCGCGCGTCTGTCGCGTCACGCAGGCGTAGATGCCTGCCAACGGATCCATCGTATAGACCGGATAGTCGCTGCCGAACGCCTGCACCGCCCCCGTGTCGTCGAATTGCCTGAGGTTGTAGGCGCGAGCCGACCGCTGCGGTCCGAGCAGCGGCGCGTAGTTGAGCAGTGTCGTGGCGTCCGGCGTCGCGCCGATCGGCTGTGTCGAGGCGATCACGCCCAGCGCGCGAAATCGAGGCAGGTCGGCGAGCGCAGGCACCTCGACGTGCTCGACGCGATGCCGCCGGTCGCGCGGGCCGTTGGCCTTCGCAGCGCGCTCGTAGGCGTCGAGCGCCATGCGGATGGCGCCGTCGCCGATCGCGTGGATCTCGACCTGGATCCCCGCGCGATCGAAAGCCGCGACCGTGCGATCGAGATCGTCCTGCGACCACATCGGCAGCCCGGTGCCGCCGCCGACGTACGGCTCGAGCATGTACGCGGTCTTCGCATCCACGGTGCCGTCGATGATCGCCTTCGCGAATCCGTAGGACAGCAGCCCGCCCTGCGTCGAATCGCGCAGCGCGCGATAGCGGGCAAGCTGCTCCGCCGTGACGTCCTTCTCGAGCGGCAGCGGCGCGCGATAACGAACGATCATCTTTCCCTCGGCGACGGCCCTTGTCACGGCAGCGCGCTCGTTCTCGGTCAACCCGACGTCGGTCGCGTCCTGCAGTGATGTCAGTCCCAGCGACGCCGCCGACTCGAGCTCCGCGAGCAGCAGCGCGTAGGTGTCGTCTGGGCTAAGGGGCGGAAGCAGTTCCGTGACCAGCGATGCCGCAGCTTCCTTCAGGAGCCCGGTCGGCTGTCCTCGCGCGTCGTGGACGATGATTCCGTCGGCGGGATCCGGCGTCTGGCGCGTGATGCCGGCCAGGGCGAGCGCACGGCTGTTCGCGAGCGCCTGATGCCCGTCGCGGTCGCGAATGACTACGGGGCGGTCCGGGAACACGGCGTCGAGGTACTTCCTGTCCGCCGTGTTGTCGGGAAAGTCGGGCGGCATCCACCCGCGGCCGACGACCCAGCTGCCGGCCGGGAGCGCGTGCGCGTATTCCACGAGCCGCTGCTGGATGACCGCGACCGAGCCAGCCGCGTCGAGCCGCGCACTGCGCCTCGAGGGCAGGTGCCAGTGGGCGTCGTTGAATCCCGGCGCAACGCGCCGTCCGCCGAGATCCGTGACCACGGACTTCGGACCGGCCAGCTTGCGCACGTCCGAGTTCGTCCCCACCGCAACGAACCGGTCACCGCGCACGGCGAACGCCTCGGCCTCGGGCGCGGCGGCGTCCCCGGTCCAGACGCGTGCGTTCACGTAGAGTCGATCCGGCGGCTCACCGGCTCGCGCGACGAACGCGAGCAGCATCAGGCCGAGAAAAGCGAGCCGCGATGGGCGGTGCATGGCGATGCCCTTGTGCTGCCGTGACGGGAGGTGGCCGATTATCACAAGTCGCCGACGGACCCGGGCCGGATAATTCACGGGCCAACCGGCTGTCGAACCCGCGAGACCCCCGATGTCGAACGAAGCACGAGCGGAGCGACCCTACACGCTCTGGGGCGGCCCGCTGTCGCTGTATTCGGGCAAGGCGCGCGCCTACCTGATCAAGAAGCGCATCCCCTACCGCGAGCTCTTTCCGTCGCACCCGGACTTCCCGGCCCGGATCATGCCGGCGGTGGGCCTGTTCGTCGTCCCGGTCCTCGAGGCCCCGGACGGCACGATCGTGCAGGACACGACCGACATCTTCGAATACGTCGAAGCGCGACATCCGGAGCCGCGCATGACGCCGTCATCGCCGCTGCAGAATGCGGTCGCGTGGCTCGTGAGCGCGTTCGGCTCGGAAGGCCTGTTGCAGCCCGCGATGCATTACCGCTGGTCGTATCGCAAGGAGCAGGAGTCGTTCCTCAAGGCCGAGTTCGCGCGGATCCTGTCCGCGGCGGCGGGTCCGGCGGCGCGCGAGGCCCAGGCGATCGCGGTCATGGGCCAGATGAACAGTTACCTGCCGATCCTCGGCGTGACCCCGGAGTCGGTCCCTGCGATCGAGGCATCGTTCCAGGCGCTGCTCGGCATCCTCAATCGCCACTTCGCGCAACACCCGTATGTGCTCGGCGGGCGGCCAAGCATCGCCGACTTCGGCCTCATGGCGCCCTTGTTCGCCCACCTCAGCCGCGACCCGTACCCGTCGCACCTCATGAAGCTGACCGCGCCCAACCTCTTTCGCTGGACGGAGCGCATGAACCTCCCGCAGGTCGGGGACGGGGAGTTCTGGGACTACGCCGAGGAGTTCCCGGCCGGAGACGACATACCCGAGACGCTGCTGCCGTTGCTCGAGCATATCTTCCGCGACTGGGGACCGGAGCTGCTCGCCTACGCTCAACACTACAACGCGTGGGTGCACGCGAACCCGTCGCTGCCCGGCGGCCACCTCGTGTCCGCGTCGCAGGAGCGGCGCGTTCACCCGGCGCTCGGCGCGGTCACCTACGAGTTGCGCGGCAAGGAACTGCGCCGCCAATGCGCCCCGCACGCGCTGTGGCACTTCGAGAAGGCCGCGACCCTCGGCCGCGCGCTGTCCGGAACGAGCGCCGGGCATTGGGCCGACCTGCTGCGTCGAACCGGCGGGGAGCGGATCATGGCGATCGCGCTCGACCGGCCACTCGAGCGCCGCAAAAGCGTACTCGTACTCGCCTGACCCCGTGCGGACGGAGCGCGGTCCGTTCCGTCAGAAGCGGAACGTGACTCCGACCGCGGCGCCCTGCAGGTAGAGGTCTTCGATCGGGTCCCCGGAGTTCATCTTGTAGTCCAGGTAACGCCAGACGGCGACGACGTCACCCCATTCGAAGCCGTAGCCCAGGCCCGCGAACCACTGCCACGTGAGGTCGGAATCACCCGTGCCGACGTCCACGTAGTACGGCACGAACCACTTCTTGTCCTGGCCGAAGTCGACCCGGCCCTTGGCGCCGACGATGCCGTCCCAGAGCCTGTCACCGGCGTCGCCCTTGCCCTTGCGCTGGCCGATCGGCAGCCCGGCGACGTTGCCCTGCAGCTCCCATTCGAGGTCGGCGGTGAGATCGAGCATGCGCGCGCCGGCAAACACCATCACCGGGTGATCGGGGTGGTCGACAGCAAGGTACGTGCCGTCCAGTGTCCAGAGCCAGCCGCGGATGCCAAGGTCCGCCGCAGCGGTCACGCCGGTCGGCAAGCCGCCCGATCCGAGCGAAAAGCTCTTCACGTCGTTCTTCGACCCGCCGAGGTCGAGGTAGATGATGTCGGTCGCGAGGCCCCAGCGACCCTTCTCGGCCTGGAGCATGCCCATGAACGTGAAGTTGAGGGCGTCGAGGATCTTGCTCGCGTCGACGCTGACCGCGCCGCCGCCCGAGCCCTCGGGAACGTTGAACGTGCCGTCGAGGCTCGGCAGCCACCCGTAGATCGTCGCGGTGTATTTCCAGTCGCCTGCGGCGTCTTCAGCGTGCGATACGGCTGGCGTACCCGCCGTCAGGAGGCCGATGGCAGCCAGGGCGCAGGCGGATCGGACGCGGTCGAACTGCATGTTCTCTCTCCAGGAATGCGGGTTCGCGGATGCGCGGACGGGCCGCGCGCTGCGCATCATCACGGTGGGCGCCGACGGTAGCAGATCCGCGCCGCCGGACTTGACGATTTGAGCCATCCGGCGGCGCCGTTGCAGAATCCCGGCTGCGGCAGGCGTCGCGTCCCGCCCCGGAAAGACATGAGCACCCCACGCAAGACAGCCTCGTCAGGACCCCGCGACGTCCCGTCATTTGACGACCGGATCCGGGTCGGGCCGGCGATCCCGGTCCCCGCCCTGCTACGCGAGCATGGCGTCGCGCCAGCGCCGTTGCTCGCAGCGGCCGGCCTGGACGAGCGCCTGCTCGAAGATCCCGACAGCCTCATCCCGTTCGACGTCCTTGGTCGCCTGATGCACGCGGCCATCGCGGCAACCAGCTGCGAGCACTTCGGCCTGCTCGTCGGCCAGCGCTTCTCGCCGGCGACGATCGGTCCGGTCTACCAGCTCATGCGGCACTCGGGATCGCTCCGTGAGGCACTGCGCACGATGGTCCTGCACCTGCACCTGCACGACCGCGGCGGCGTCCCGTACCTGATCAACCCCGCGCCGCGGGAAGTCGGCCTGGCCTACGGGGTCTATCATCGCAGCGAGTTCGACGTCGCCCCGATCTACGACGCCGCGCTGGCCATCGTGTTCAGTGCGCACCGCAACCTGTGCGGCCCACGCTGGGCCCCGCTGCGCGTCATGGTGGCCCACCGCCGCCCGGCGGATCTCGTGCCCTATCGGCGTTTCTTCGGCGTGCCGCTCGAATTCAACGCGGAGCACTCGGCCATCGTGATGAAAGCGGAGTGGCTCGACGCACCGTTGCAGGGATCGGACCCCGCACTGAGGGCCGCATTCACCGACCTGATTCGCCAGAAGGAAGCCGCCGAGGCCCTCCCCCTGACCGACAAGGTCCGCCGGGTCCTGCGCACGATGGTGCTCGCCGGCACCGCATCCGCGGAGCAGGTCGCCTTCATGTTCGCGATGAGCCGGCGTTCGCTGCACCGGCAACTGCAAGCCGAGGGCACCAGCCTGCAGCGGCTCGGCAACGAGATGCGATTCGAGGTGGCGCGCCAGCTGCTGAACGAGTCCGACCTGCCCGCCGGCGACATCGGCTCGGTATTGCACTATTCCGACGCGAGTGCGTTCTCGCGCGCCTTCAAGGAGTGGGCCGGCGTGTCGCCGCGCGAATGGCGGCAGGGCTTCAGGCGAGACGGTCCCGCGTTTGCCAAAGGTGGCCGATCAGCAGCGGCGCCCCGAGGAGGCAGAACGCGTTGATCGCGACTTCGGCCCACATGGCGGCGTTCGCGACGGCATAGGTGCCCTCGTTCAGGTTGTAGAGCACGTCCAGCCAGCCGAGGAACACGAGGCTCGAACCGGCGAGCAGCCCGAACAGCCATCCCCATGGGCGGCCGCGCGCGAGACCGATCGCGCCGAGGAGGGCACACGCAGCCATCCAGCCGTCGGCGAGTGGAAACGCGCGCTCGAACGCCAGATACGCTGGATCCCCGGTCACCTGGACCGCCCCTGAGGTGAAGAACACGACCCAGTAGGCCGCGGTGCCGACGGCGGCCACCGACAGGTACGCGACGGCGTACGACTGGCCTATCGACGCTGCGGCGGGCCGGGTGTGCCCTCGATTGGCGTTCACGCGGCGATTCTTGCGCTCCGGATCGCGATGCATCAAGTTGTCATGGTCCGTTCCGCAGGAGACGCATCTTGGCTCGTCTGCCGACCCTGTTCCTGTCGCACGGCTCGCCGATGCACGCACTGGAGCCCGGCCAGGCCGGTGCCGCCTGGCAGTCGCTGGCCGCATCGATCCCGCGCCCGCGCGCGGTGCTGGTCGCGTCCGCGCACTGGGAGGCCAGCGCCCCGCGCCTCACTGGCGCCGCGCGCCTCGAGACGATCCACGACTTCGGCGGTTTTCCCGAGCCCCTGTATCAGATCCGGTACGACGCGCCCGGATCGCCCGACGTCGCGCAAGCCGCGTCCGACCTGCTGCGCGAAGCCGGCTTTTCTCCCGCACTCGATCCGCGCCGGGGAATCGACCATGGCGCCTGGGTCCCGTTGAAGTGGATGTACCCCGGGTGCGACGTGCCCGTCGTGCAGGTCTCGGTGCAGACCGCGCTCGGCACGGCTCATCACATGAGACTGGGCGAGGCGCTTGCGCCACTCACCGAAGATGGCGTGCTCGTGCTCGGCTCGGGCCACGCCACGCACAACCTGCACGACTGGTTTCGCTACCACGGGGCGGGCCGCCCGCTCGAGTACGTGCAGCAATTCTCCGAGTGGCTCGCGCAGCGACTCGCGTCGGACGATCGCGACGAGGTGCTGCATTACCGCGAACGCGCGCCTCACGCGGCGCGCGCGCACCCGACCGAGGAGCACTTCCTGCCGTTGTTTGTCGCCTGGGGAGCGGCCGGGCCCCGCCCTCGCGCGGTTCGCGCCCATGCGGGCATCGATGGCGCCGCACTCGCGATGGATGCCTACCTGTTCGAGCCGACGACCGGAGTCGCCGCGAGCTGATTCGTCCTGCGTGCAGGACGCGGATGCGGCGATCACCGCCGCATCAGCGTGCTCTTGCCGAACAGCGAGCCGATCAGGTCCACCGCCACCTGCGCGGTGCGGTTGCGGACGTCGAGCGCCGGGTTCAGCTCCATCACGTCGAGCGACGCGAGCCGGCCCGTGTCGGCGATCATCTCCATGCAGAGCTGCGCCTCGCGATAGGACGGCCCGCCGGGCACCGTCGTGAGCACGCCGGGCGCGATCTCGGGGTCGAGAAAGTCCACGTCGAAGCCGACGTGCAGGTGCGTGTCGCCGTCGAGGTCGAGGAGCGCCTGCTCGATCGTGTGCCGCATGCCCATCTCGTCGATGTAGCGCATGTCGAACACCTCGAGCCCGACCTCGTGCACGAAGCGCCGCTCGCCCGGGTCCACGCTGCGGATTCCGACCTGGCGGATGCTCTCCGGGCGGATCGCGGGCACCGAACCGGCGATTCCCGTGAGCTCGGCCGGACCGAAGCCGCACAGGCACGCGACTGGCATGCCGTGCAGGTTGCCGCTCGGCGTGAGTTCGTTCGTGTTGAAATCCGCGTGCGCGTCGAGCCACAGCACGCGCAGGCGCTTGCCCCGCTCGCGGCAGTATCGCGCGACCGCGCCGATCGAGCCGATCGCGAGGCTGTGATCGCCGCCGAGGAGAACGGGCAAGCGGTCGTTCGAGAGCGAGTCGTGCACCGCATCGTGCACGAGTCGATTCCACGCCGTGACTTCCGCGAGGTGGCGGTACCCGCCCACAGGCGGGAGGCCGGGATTGCCGGGTCCGCTCAGGTTGCCGCGGTCGAGCACCTCGACGCCTTGCGACTCCAGCATGTCCTGCAGGCCCGCGACGCGCAGCGCCTCCGGGCCCATCGAGGCCCCTCGCGTGCTGGCACCGATGTCGGTCGGCGCGCCGATCAACGTCACCCGCGTGACCATGGCGGATCCGTCAGGCCGAGCGGTGCAACCGCTGCGGCACCGCTCCGGCGCCGACCGTCTCGCCGAAGAGATCCTTGGGATCGCGGAGTTCCGGGACGATGTCGATCTGCCGCCGCCCGGAGCGCTCCTCGCGCAGCAACTGGTGCAGGAAACGCAGCGCGGAGTAGTCCTCGAGCGCGAACCCCACCGAGTCGAAGATCGTCACTTCGTCGCGCGCGGCCCGCCCGGGTGCCATGCCGCGCACCACGTCGGCGAACTCGGCGACGCGGAAGTCGGGCGCCATCTGCTGGATCTCGCCCTCGATGCGCGACTGCGGCTCGTACTCGACGACGACCCGCGCCTGCCGCATGCGCAGGATCTCGGGGTGCAGTTCGGTCTTCCCCGGGCAATCGCCGCCCACGGCGTTCAGGTGCATGCCCGGCCGGACCATCGGCGGCGTGAGGATGACCGCGTTGCGCTTGTCGGCGGTGACCGTCGTGACGATGTCCACGCCCCGGCAGGCCTCGGCGGCGGATCCGGTCCGCACGACCTCGAGCCCGCCGAGTTCGGGCATCCCGCGCAGGTTGCGTTCGAGCTTGGCCGTGGCGCGCGGGTCGACGTCGAACAGCCGGAGTTCGCGTATGCCGAGCATGCGGTGAAAGCCGATCGCCTGGAACTCGCTCTGGGCGCCATTGCCGATGAGGGCCATGACCCGGCTGTCTTCCCGCGCCATCCAGCGCGCGGCGAGTGTCGACATCGCGGCGGTGCGCAGGGCCGTCGTGACGGTCAGTTCCGACAGCAGGAGCGGATAGCCCGTCTCCACTTCGGCCAGCACTCCGAACGCCGTCACCGTGAGCAGGCCCGCGGCCGTGTTCTTCGGATGTCCGTTGACGTACTTGAACGAATACAGGCGGCCGTCGGTGATCGGCATCAGTTCGATGACGCCGACCGGTGAATGGCTCGCAAGGCGCGCCGATTTCTCGAATTCGCCCCAGCGCCGGTAATCGTGCTCGATCTCCGCGGCCAGGCGCGCGATGAATTCGCCCGTGCCGATCGAGCGGACCAGACGCCGGATTTCGCCGATGCCGATGTAGTCGACCATGGGTCCCTCCCCCCGGTCCCGCCGCCTCCCGGCGCCCCCGGAGGGAACCCATGATCCGCGCCAGCCGAGCTAACATGAAGCCAACGGGCTGCCCAATCTGGGATATATTTCGATCACTTTGACGACCTGCTCTGGCGTTTTGATCAGCCAGGGGGTGACCAGTGGACGCCATCGACCGACAACTCATCGGGCTCCTGCGCGCCGACGCACGCGCCTCCATCGCGTCGATGGCGAAGAAGCTGCACGTGGCGCGCGGTACGGTCCAGAACCGCATCGCCCGGCTCGAGCGGGACGGCACGATCGCCGGCTACACCGTGCGGCTCAAACCGCAGGCGGACGAGCATCGGATCGCTGCATTGACGACCATCGCCGTCGAGGGCAACCGCGTGGAAGCGGTGCTGCGCACGCTGCGCGGCGACCCGGCGGTCGAGGCGCTGCACACCACGAACGGCCGGTGGGATATCGTTGCGCAGTTGCGCGCCGAGAGCCTGGAAGCCTTCGACCGCGTGCTCGGCCGCATCCGGCAGGTCGAGGGCATCGCCAGCACCGAGACGAGCCTCCTGTTGTCGACGTACAAGCTCTGACGCGAGCCGCCAGCGACGATCGGTCCGACCCATGCAGATCAGTTCCTCGCACGTCGAAGCCATCGCGCTGATGCTCCTGCACGTGCTCGTCATCGCGGGGGTGGGGGTGCGCGTCATCCTGACGCGGCACGCGCCGGGCAGCTCGTTCGCGTGGCTGCTCCTCACCGCGGTGCTGCCGGGCGTGGGCGCCCTGCTCTATCTCCTGATCGGCGAGCGGCCGATCGGGCGGCGTCGCACCGAGTTCGCGCGCGGGTTCTTCGCCCGGCTGCCCGCCGCGGTGGACACGTTGTCGGTCGAGGACCGCGCCGACCCGGCGTCCCTCGCACCGCCGTGGGACGGCCTCGCCCGGCTCGCGACCGAGTCGACCGGCATGCCGCTCATGGCGCGCTCGCGCTTCTCGCTCCTCGACGGCGCCGAGCCGATCCTGCGCGCCATCATCGCCGACGTGGACTCCGCGCAGTCCTCCGTCGAGATGGAGTTCTACATCTGGAACGCGGGCGGCACGGCCGACGACGTGGCGGCCGCACTGGCCCGGGCCGTGCAGCGTGGCGTTCGCGTGCAGGTCCTGCTCGACGCGATGGGCAGCAAGGAATTCCTGAAGACCGACTGGCCGCAGCGGATGCGTTCGCAGGGCATCGATCTCCAGGCCGCCCTGGCCGTGAAGCCGTGGCGCATCCCGTTCCGCCGCATCGACCTGCGGCTGCATCGCAAGATCGTCGTCGTCGACGGCCGCATCGGCTACACGGGCAGCATGAACCTCGTGGACCCGCGCTTCTTCAAGAAGACCGCGGGCGTCGGCGAGTGGGTGGACGCGATGGCCCGCGCCGAAGGCCCGATCGTCGGCGCGCTGCGCACGGTGTTCCTGTTCGACTGGGGCATGCAGACCGGGCTGATGCCCGCGCACTCCTACGCCGACCACCGCGCCGACTGGGCCGCGGCCGGCGGCACGCAGGTGGCGCAGGTCGTGATGTCCGGACCGGGAGCCGACGAGACCGCGAACCTCCGCGTCATCACCCAGGCCATCGCCAGCGCGCGCGGCAGCGTCGTGCTGACGACGCCGTATTTCGTCGCCGACGCCGCGCTCGCGCTCGCGCTCGAGAACGCCGCCCTGCGCGGTTGCGAAGTCACGCTGATCGTGCCGGCGCGCAACGACTCCTGGCTGGTGGAGTACGCGAGCCGCTGGTTCTTCGAGGACTTGTCCGACGCCGGCGTGCGCATCCTGCGCTACACCGGCGGACTGCTGCACACCAAGAGCATCACGGTGGACGGGGCGATGGCGCTGTTCGGCACGGCGAACCTCGACATCCGCAGCCTCGCGCTCAACTTCGAGCTCATGGTGGCCATCTACGACGCGGGCTTCGCGGCGCAACTCCTCGAGCTGCAACGTCGTTACGAGCAGGATTCGCTGCCCATCGTGGTGGACGAGTGGCGCGCCCGTCCGCTCGGCGAGCGCCTCAAGGAAGGATTCGCCTTCATGGCGGCACCGCTGCTGTGACGCACACGGGAACACGGTCATGACCGACAGCCAGAGAATCGAGACCCTCGAGTTCAAGGTCGCGCACCTCGAGCGCGCCCTGCAGGAACTGAGCGACGTGCTGTATCGACAGCAGCGCGAGCTCGACGGCGTGCTCGAGCTGAACCGCCAGTTGCGCCGGCAGATCGAAGAGATCGAGACGCGGACGGCCGACGCTACCGCCGTCGAGATCCCGCCGCACTACTGAAGATGCGCACCGGGATTCCTCCCGTCCCGCTCACCGTGCTCGCCGCGGTCGCGATGTGGGTCGTCGCGCGCCTGCTGCCGAACCCGTCGTTCGTGCTGCGACACGGGACGACGGTGGCGGTGGCGATCGTCGCGGTCGGGCTCGCCGTCTGCCTGCTCGGCGTGCTGCCGTTCCGACGCGCGGGAACCACCGTGAACCCGATGCGACCGGAGCGCGCCTCGGCGCTGGTCACCGACGGGATCTACCGGCTCTCCCGCAATCCGATGTACCTCGGCATGCTGCTCGTGCTCGTCGGCTGGGGCGCCCACCTCGCGAGCGTCGCCGCCCTGCTGGTGGTGCCGTCGTTCGTGCTCTACCTCAACCGCTTCCAGATCGTGCCGGAGGAGCGGGCGCTGGCGGCTGCATTCGGCGAGGAGTACGCGGCGTACGCGCGCCGGGTCCGCCGCTGGATCTGAACCGGCGCGGCCGGTCCTTCGGCTTCGTGCGGGCACGCGCGTAAGATACGCGCCCCACCCTGCTGAGCCGCCGCGAATGTACGAGCTCTACATCGGCAACAAGAACTACTCGTCCTGGTCGCTGCGGCCCTGGATCCTGCTGCGCGAACTCGCGATTCCCTTCCGGGAGCACGTGGTTCCGTTCGACCCGGGCACGAGCTGGACGAAGTTCCGCGCCTTCTCGCCGAACGGCAAGGTGCCCTGCCTCGTGGACGGCGACACGGTCGTGTGGGACTCGCTCGCGATCGCGGAATACGTGGCCGAGCGTCATCCTGCCGCCTGGCCGCAGGACCCGAAGGCTCGCGCCTGGGCCAGGTGCGCGGCCGCCGAGATGCATTCGGGCTTCACCGGGCTGCGCCAGCGCTGCTCGATGAACTGCGGGCTGCGGGTCCGTCTGCACGAAATCCCGTCCACCCTGCAGCGCGACCTCGACCGCATCGACGAATTGTGGAGCGAGGGCCTGCAGCGCTTCGGTGGACCGTTCCTCGCGGGTGCCTCGTTCACCGCCGCCGATGCCTTCTTCGCACCCGTGGCATTTCGCGTGCAGACCTACGGGCTCGTGCTCGGCGCGACCGCCGCCGAATACGCGAACCGCCTCCTCGCGCGGCCGGCGTTGCAGGACTGGGCGCAGGCGGCGCTGGCTGAACCGTGGCGCGACCATGAGCACGACGACGAGGCCAGGGCGGCGGGCACGATCCTCGAGGATCTGCGCGCGCCGGCAGGGTGATGCAGACCGCCGTGCGCAAAGGTTGGGTCGCCTACATGGGGGTCCTGACCTTCTGCATCGTCTTCGGCGAATTGTCGAACCTCGCGCGGGGCGCGCCGTTCACGATGTTCACGTTTGCCGGCTGGATGGTGACACTGGTGCTGCTGATCGCTGCCTGGGGTTACGCCCTGCAGCGGCCGATCGCGAACGAGCGCTACTGGCGCACGATGTTCTGGCTCCTGCTGCTCGTGAACGGGCTGATGCTGGCCAAGGTGGCGCTCGCGAGCACGCTTGCGCTCGAGCTCGTGCTCGGACTGATGTTGCTGCTCGGGCCGGCGTACGTCGCTGCGTATCGCTATGCCTTCCGGTCGCCGCAGCTGTGGCTGCCGGAGACCGCGGAGCGGCGTACCATGCCGACCTCCCGGCACCAACCCTGATCCCGCTCCTGGTGGAACGCAGATGATCAAGCTCTATCACGCCCCGCTCACCCGATCGATCCGCGTCGTCTGGCTGCTCGAGGAACTCGGCATTCCCTACCAGCTCGAGACGCGCGACTACCGGCCCTCGCCGACGCCCTTCGCCCAGCAGACGCCGTTCGGCAAGCTGCCAGCGCTCGAGGACGGCGAGACAGTGATGTTCGAGTCCGGCGCGATCGTCGAGTACGTGCTCGAGCGCTACGGGCAGGGACGCCTCGGCCCGCGCGCGGGTGAGCCGGGACGCGGCACGTTCCTGCAGTGGCTGCACTTCGCGGAGGCGACGTTGATGCCGCCACTGGTCGAGATCTTCCGGCACACCATGCTCAAGCCCGAGGCGGAGCGAATCCCGGCCGTCGTCGCGGACGGGAAGGCCAGGGCCGCGGTCACGCTGAACGTCGTGGAGCAGGCGCTGCGCGGCCGCGATTACCTGCTCGGCGAGACCTTCTCCGCGGCGGACGTCATGATGGGTTACGGCATGAAGATGGCCGATCAGTTCGGCCTGCTGCACGAACTGCCCAACCTCAAGGCCTATGTGCAGCGGCTGAATGCGCGACCGGCGCTGCAGAGGGCGCTGGGCGCGAAGTGAGCGCGTCGCCTGGCCGTCAGTCGGCCGATCGCGGCGTCGCCTCGAGCTGCATACCGACGCTGAGTCTTCGACCGACGCCTTCCACGATGATCGTGTTCTGTGCGAAGGCTACGCCTCGCAGGGCGGCGTCCCAGCGATAGGTCTTGAGCGTCCGCAGCGGCTCCTCGCCCGTGACGACGCCCGCGTCCTGGTCGGTCGTCGTGATGATGCAGCGCGTGCACGGCTTGACGACCCGCAGGCGCACCCCGTCCCCGAGCAGTTCGTGCACCGTGTCCTCGCCGTACGGCGGCAGGCCGTCGAGCACGAGGTTGGGCCGGAATCGCTCGACCGGCAGGGCGACCGGCAGGCGAGCATTGAGGTCGTCGAGGGAAGCGCGCGAAAGCACGAGGAGCGGAAATCCGTCCGAAAACCGGTTCAGGGCCTCGAGGTCTCCCGTCCACGCCCGATCGCTTGGCCGACGCACGTTGCCGTCGAAGCGCACGAGCCGCACCTCTCGCCCGAGTCGCGCGCCGGCCCACCGCGCCGCCTGCTCACCCTGATCGACCGCCTGCACTCGATCGCGCCAGACGGTCACTTCCACCGCCGATCCGCCCGCCTCGAGCGCCACGTACAGCGGCTCTGCGTCGTTCGAAGACAGCTCGAGTGCGTCGTTCCTGATCGCCACCCGGATGCGGGCCAGGCGCGGCTCCTCGCGCTGCGTGAGGAATCGGCCACCGGGCGTGACGAACATCCACTCGCGGTCGTGCTCGAGCCCGGCCTCGGTGAGGCGGGCGGCCGCGTGCTCGATGCCGCCGCACGACTTGACGGGATACGTGTAGAGACCGGCGATGGTGATCACGCCGACACGATAGCGGAGATCCCACTTCGGCTCACCTGCGGCCCCGCCTCGCGGTAGAGTGCGCCGAACGACACCAACGAGGGGAGAATCGGCATGTCGGTCAAGGTGCTCTACACGACCCACGCAGTCGCCACCGGCGGGCGCAATGGCCACACGCGTTCCGCGGACGGCATCGTCGACCTGGACCTCTCCGTCCCGAAGGCGATGGGTGGGCCGGGCAAGGCCGGCGCGACGACGCCGGAAGATCTCTTCGCGGCCGGCTACGCCGCGTGCTTCTGCAGCGCCGCGGAATTCGTCGCCCGCCAGATGAGCCTGCGTCCGAGTTCGCTCGAGATCAGGGCGATCGTGGGCATCGGGCCCCGCGATGGCGGCGGTTTCGGGTTGGTCGCAAGCCTCGAGGCGAACGTGGGCGGACTGTCGCAGGCGGACGCGGACCGGCTGATCGCCGCCGCGCACCAGGTGTGTCCGTACTCGAACGCGACGCGCAACAACCTCGACGTCGGCCTGAAAGTGAACGTCGTCTGACGCGTCAGCTGGCGAGCGCCAGCGGCTGTGGCCGCCCGACCTGGTAGCCCTGCACGAAATCCACGCCCATGCGGCGCGCGGAGTCGAGCGCGCTCATGTCCTCGACCTGCTCGGCGATCACCTGGAAATTGAGCGAGCGCGCGAGCTTGATCATCGCGGTCACCATCGCCTGGTTGACGTTGTCCGAAGCGAGGTTGCGGATGAAGTAGCCGTCGATCTTGAGATAGTCGAGCGACAGGTTCTTCAGGTTCGCGAACGAGCTCAACCCGCGGCCGAAATCGTCGAGCGCGAACCGGCAGCCCATGCCGTGCAGCACGCCGATGAAGCGGCGGGCGTGCTCGATGTTGGTGATGACCGAGTTCTCGGTGACCTCGAAGCAGATCCGGTCGGGCGCCACGCCGGTGCGGTCGAGGCAGTCGACCACGAATTCCAGGAATGCGGCGTCGCCCAGCGTCTGGCCCGAGAGGTTGATGCAGAGGCTGCGGCCCGAGGGCAGGCGCACGGCGCCGCGACCGAGCGCCGCGAGCGCGGTCTGCACCACCCATCGGTCCACGTGCGGCATGAGGCGGTATCGCTCCGCCGCGCGCATGAACTCGCCCGGCCCGACCGTCGTGCCGTTCTCGTCCTTCAGCCGCAGCAGCACCTCGAGTCCCGGGCCGAGCGCGATCTGCGCGTCCACGGCGACGATCGGCTGCGCGTGCAGTTCGAAGCGCCCGTCCTTGAGCGCGGTCTGCAGCTGCTGCAGCCAGTGGATCTCGCCGCGCTGCCGGGCCGCGGCCTCGTCGCGCGCGGAATAGACGTGGACGTGGCCACCCTGCTTCTTCGCCACGTAGCAGGCCGAGTCCGCGGCCCCGATCAGGTCCTCGAGCGAGCCGCTCTCCCGCGAAACCTCGACGAGGCCCACGCTCGCGCCGATGTTGAAGATCTTGTCCTTCCAGACGAAGCGGTAGTCGGCGACCGCGCGCACCACGTCGTCGGCGATCTGTCGCGCCTTCTCGAGCGGGCAGCCGATCAGCAGGATGCCGAACTCGTCGCCACCGAGGCGTCCCACCGTGTCCGAGTCGCGTACCGCATCCTTGATGAGCGCGGCGACCTCGCGGAGCATGCTGTCGCCGGCGACGTGGCCGCACTCGTCGTTCACGGCCTTGAACCGGTCGAGGTCGAGGTAGCAGAGCGCATGACGCTGGCCGCCGGAGTGCGCGGCTTCGAGCGCTTCCTGCAGCCGCCGCTCGAACTCGCGGCGGTTGACGAGCCCGGTCAGCGCGTCGTGGCTCGCCTGGTAGGACATCTGCCGCGTGAGGCCGCGCAGGTCCGTCACGTCGCGGAGCGTGATCACCGTGCCGGACAGGTCGCCGTCCGCGTCGCGCAGCGGAGACACCGTGAGTTCGATGGACCGCTCGCCGCCGCCGTCGTTCGACACCACCATGCCGCGCCGCCCGATGTGCACCCGCGCGCCCGTCGTCAGGCACTGGCGCACCGGGTCGCCGAGCGTCTTGCGGTCGCCCTCGTCGACGAGGCTGATGACTTCCTGCAGAGTGTGGCCGAGCGCCTCGGCGGCGGCCTTGCCGATCAGCTGCTCGCCCGCCAGGTTGACGTACACGATGCGGCCCTCGGCATCCGTCGTGAGCACGCCCTCGCCGAGTGCATCGAGCGCTTCCCAGGCTGTGCCCTGGGTGCGATGCGACAGGTCCGCACCGGCCCGGGGACTCATTTCTAGCGCCGTCACGAGCAGCGCCGGCTGGCCCTCGAAGCTGGTCGGTGCGAAGGCGAACTCCAGCCGCGCCCCAGGGCCGTCGGCGGACCGCAACTCCGCCTCGAAGCGCTCGGGCGACGGCTGTCCCTCGCGGTGACGACGCAGGATCTCGTCCAGCAGGTCCGCGAAATCCGGATGCACGAGGTCGCTCAGGCGGCGGCCCGCGAGCTGCGCCGGAGACGCGACGCCGCAGAGCTCCGCGAATCGCGCGTTCGCGAGCTGGATGCCATCGCGATCGACGGCGACGCCTTCGTGCATCGCCTCGGTCAGGCGTCGATAGACCTGTTCGCGCTCGGCACGCTGGACGGTCTCATGCTGGAGTCTCGCGAGCAGGCGGTCCGCGTTCTGCGCGAACTCGCCCGCGCTGCCGCTCGCCGCGTGCGGCGCAAGCCGCTCGCCGATCTCGCCGGAGGCGGCGACGGCGGCGAGCCGTTCGCCGATCTCACGCACCTGCCGGGCCTCGCGGTGACGCCGGACGAGCAGCACCGCGAGAACCACCGCCAGCAGCCCGAGCGCGACGAGGGCGAAGAGCAGCAGGTTATTGTCGGGACTGGCCATGTCCTCCGGACCGGGGCGCGCGCTCCCGGCGCGAAATCCCCTGAAAAAACGTCGCCTTGCGGCAGCGTCTTCGAAGCATAGCGGAACGGGTCGCGCGCACCCGGCGGATTGACCATAATCATGCGGCAAGATCCGCTTGTGGCGCGCGCACCAAGTTCTTAACCTGCGCGCCTCGCCGGGTCCGCCCGGCAACA
>JBBIVG010000032.1:0-16984 GCA_037439865.1 Nevskiaceae bacterium | reverse complement strand
CTGGTCGCGGCAGTCGCCCCGCGACCGCAAGAAAGTCCTGCTGCGTTTCGCCGAACTCATCCTCGAGCACCGCGAGGAGCTCGCGCTGCTCGAGACGCTCGACATGGGCAAGCCCATCTCGGACAGCCTGGCCGTCGACATCAACTCGACCGCGCGCTGCATCGCGTGGTACGCGGAAGCCATCGACAAGATCTACGATGAGGTCGCGCCGACGAGCCACGACGCGCTCGCGCTCATCACGCGCGAGCCGATGGGCGTGGTCGCCGCCATCGTGCCGTGGAACTTCCCGCTGATCATGGCGGCGTGGAAGATCGGCCCGGCGCTCGCGGCCGGCAACTCCTTCATCCTGAAGCCCTCCGAGAAGTCGCCGCTCACCGCGATCCGCATCGCGGAGCTCGCGGCGCGCGCCGGCATCCCGGACGGCGTCTTCAACGTGCTGCCGGGCTTTGGCCACACGGCCGGGCAGGCGCTCGCGCTGCACATGGACGTGGACTGCATCGGGTTCACCGGCTCGACTCGCACCGGCAAGCTGATGCTGCAGTACTCGGGGCAGTCGAACATGAAGCGGGTCTGGCTCGAGTGCGGCGGGAAGTCTCCGAACATCATCCTGGCGGACTGTCCCGACCTCGACCGCGCGGCCGCTGCGGCCGCCTCCGCGATCTTCTTCAACCAGGGCGAGATGTGCTCCGCCGGATCGCGCCTGATCGTGGAGGAGAAAGTGCGCGACGCGGTCCTCGAGAGAGTGATCGAGGCGGGCCGCAGGCTGCAGCCCGGCGATCCGCTCGATCCGGCGACGCGTCTCGGTGCCATCGTGGACGACGCGCAGCTCAAGACCGTGCTCGGCTATATCGACGCCGGCCGGGACGATGGGGCGGAGGTCCTGCTCGGCGGCCAGCGGGCGCGCGACGAGAGCGGCGGCTTCTACGTCGAACCCACCATTTTCGGCGGCGTGCGCACCGACATGCGGATCGCGCGCGAGGAGATCTTCGGGCCGGTCCTCGCCGCGATCTCGGTCAGGGATGCGGACGAGGCGGTGAAGGTCGGCAATTCCGTCATTTACGGACTGGCCGCCGCGGTCTGGACGTGCGACATCACTCGCGCCCACCGCATCGCCCGTGCGCTGCGGGCAGGCATGGTGTACGTCAACTGCTACGATGCCGACGACATCACCGTGCCGTTCGGCGGCTTCAAGCAGTCGGGAACGGGCCGCGACAAGTCGCTGCACGCATTCGACAAGTACACGGAACTCAAGACGACCTGGGTGGACCTCTCGTGAGCGCGTACCGCAACGTCACTTTCGACGAGATCAAGGTCGGGGATGCGGCGACCGCGAGCCGGGTCCTGACGCAGACCGAGATCGAGGCGCTGGTTCTCGTCTCGGGCGACATCGAGCCGTTCCACGTCGAGGACTTCGCCGCGACGTCCACGCAGCTCATGAGCGTCGACGCCGTGGGCGTCAGCGCCGTCATCTCCGGCATGCTCGAGCGTCGTCTCCCGGGGCCCGGCACGCGCATCGTCTCGTTGCAACTGGAGTATGCCGGCGTCGTCTCGGTCGGCGAGGAGCTCACGGCGACCGTGACCGCGCGCGAGAAGCACGAGGCCACGGGGCTCGTGGGCTTCGACTGCGAAGCCCGCGTCGGCACGCGGCGCGTCCTGTGGGGACGGGCCGTGGTCGAGGCACCGCGCCGGCAGCTCGTGTACTCGGACATTGCCACGCCCGAGATCATCCTGCGCCGCAACGACGTGTTCGCGCGCCTGCTGATCCAGTGCGAGCCGCTCGAGCCGGTGGCCTGCGCAGTGGCGCATCCCTGTGACCGGGACTCGCTGCTCGGTGCGCTCGAGGCGGCGCGCCGCAAGCTGATCGTCCCGATACTGGTCGGCCCGCCGGCGCGCATCCGCGCCGTGGCGGAAACGAACGGGGCGGACATCTCCGGGCTGCGCATCGTCCCGACCGAGCACAGCCACGGCTCCGCGGCAGCGGCCGCGGCGCTCGCCCGCACGGGCGAGGTCGAGATGCTCATGAAGGGCAGCCTGCACACGGACGAGATCCTGAGCTGCATCGTCTCCGCGCAGTCCGGGCTGCGCACCGAGCGGCGCGTGAGCCACGCGTTTGTCATGGACGTGCCGGCCTACGACCGGGTTCTGCTCGTCACCGACGCGGCGATCAACATCGAGCCGACGCTGGCCGAGAAGGCCGACATTGTGCGCAACGCCATCGACCTCGCACACGTGCTCGGCATCGCGATGCCGAAGGTCGCGATCCTGTCGGCGGTGGAAATGGTCAACCCGAACATCCGTTCGACGCTCGACGCGGCGGCGCTGTGCAAGATGGCCGACCGCGGCCAGATCCAGGGAGGCATCCTCGACGGTCCGCTGGCGTTCGACAACGCGATCAGCGAGCACGCGGCGCGCACGAAGAGCATCAAGTCGCCGGTGGCCGGCCGCGCGGACATCCTCATGGTGCCGAACATCGAATCGGGCAACATGCTCGCCAAGCAGTTGCTCTACTTCGCGGGCGCGGACAGCGCGGGCGTCGTGCTCGGCGCGCGGGTCCCGGTCGTGCTCACGAGCCGCGCAGACAACGTACGCATGCGGATCGGCTCGGCGGCCGTCGCGAAGCTCATGGCGCACGCGCGCCGCACGCCCGGCTTGAAGGGTCCGAATTGAGCGCGGACCGCGAAGCCGTCGTCGTGCTCAACGCGGGTTCGTCCAGCGTCAAGTTCTGCACGTTCATCCGGTCCGGCGCGGTGCTCGAGCGCGGCGTACGCGGCCAGGTCTCGGGCCTCGGCACCCGTCCGCACCTGTCCGCCCGGCGTGGGGAGGCGCTCATCGAGGACCGTGTGCTGCAGGAGGGCCCGCTCGGCCACCGCGACGCGCTCGACCTGCTCGTCCGGTTCCTGCGGCGCGAACTCGACGGCGCGCGGATACTGGGTGTCGGGCACCGCGTCGTGCACGGCGGGCTCGAGTTCATGGCGCCGACCGTCGTCGACGCCGCCACGCTCGAGCGGCTCGAGCGCTACGTGCCGCTCGCGCCGCTGCACCAGCCGCACAACCTCGCGGCCATCCGCCTGCTGCTCGAGAGCCTGCCCGGTGTGCCCGAGGTGGCGTGCTTCGACACGGCGTTCCACCGCACGATTCCCGAGGTCGCGCAGCTCTTCGCGCTGCCGCAGCGCTTCGCGGCTGCCGGCGTGCGCCGTTACGGCTTCCATGGCCTGTCGTACGAGTACGTCGCATCGGTGCTGCCGTCGCTCGACGCGCAGGCCGCCGCCGGCCGGACCGTGGTATTCCACCTCGGCAACGGGTCGAGCATGTGCGCCATGCACGCGGGCCGCAGCGTCGCGACCACGATGGGGTTCACCGCCGTCGAGGGCCTGCCCATGGGGACGCGCAGCGGCTCGCTCGACCCCGGCGTGCTGCTGTTCCTGTTCGACGAGATGGGACTCGGTGTCCGCGAGGTGGAGCGCCTGCTCTACCACGAGTCCGGCCTGCTCGGGATGTCGGGGATCTCGAGCGACATGCGCGAGCTGCTCGCGAGTGACGCGCCGGCCGCGCGCCTCGCGGTGGACGTGTACACCTATCGCGCGCGCCGCGAACTCGGTTCGCTCGCGGCCGCGCTGGGCGGGCTCGATGCCGTCGTATTCACCGCCGGGATCGGCGAGAACCAGCCCGAGGTTCGCGCGCGGATCTGCGTGGGCGCCGCGTGGCTCGGCCTCGAGGTCGACCCCGACGCGAACCGCCGCAACGGGCCGCGGATCAGCCCGGCCGGGAGCCGCGTCTCGGCGTGGGTCGTCCCGACCGACGAGGAGACGATGATTGCCCGGCACGTCCTGCGCGTGCTCGGATAGGATTCGAACGCCGCGATTGAAGCCGAGGGGCTCCCGATGAAGGTCACGCTCGCCGCCACGCAGTTCGCCTGTTCCACCGATGCCGCGGAGAACCTCGATCGCGCCGAACGCGCGATCCGTGAAGCGGCGGGCAGGGGCGCGCAAGTCATTCTCCTGCAAGAGCTTTTCGAGACCCCCTACTTCTGCAAGGACCACCTCGCCAGCCACTTCGAGCTGGCGCGGCCGGCCGAGGGCAACCCCGTCGTGCGGCGCTTCCAGGCGCTCGCGCGCGAACTCGAGGTCGCCCTTCCGCTCAGCTTCTTCGAGCGGGCGAACAATGCCTATTTCAATTCGCTCGCGATGATCGATGCGGACGGGGCCGTCCTGGGCGTGTATCGCAAGTCGCACATCCCGGAGGGCCCGGGTTACCACGAGAAGTTTTACTTCTCTCCGGGGGACACCGGTTTCCGTGTCTGGAAGACGCGCTACGGCAACCTGGGCGTCGGCATCTGCTGGGACCAGTGGTTCCCGGAGGCTGCGCGATGCATGGCGCTCATGGGTGCGGAAGTGCTCTTGTACCCGACCGCGATCGGTTCCGAGCCGCAGGACGCCAGCATCGACTCGCGCGATCACTGGCAGCGGACGATGCAGGGCCACGCGGCGGCCAACGTGATGCCGCTCGTCGCATCGAACCGCGTCGGCGTCGAGCGGGGCGAGAAGTACGAGATGACCTTCTACGGGTCCTCGTTCATCGCGGGACCCACGGGCGAAAAGGTCGCCGAGGCGGATCGCAGCTCCGAGACCGTGCTCACGGCGACCTTCGACCTCGGGGCGGTGCGCAGGCAGCGTCACGCGTGGGGCGTGTTCCGTGACCGCCGCCCCGAGCTCTACGGTCCGATCATGACCCTCGACGGGGAAGGGGCGCTCTGACCGCACGAGCCCGCATGTCGCGCACCCGGCATCTGCAGCTCACTGCGCCCGCGCTCCGCGGGCCCGTCGCCTGCGTCGATCTCGAGACGACCGGTGGGATGGCGGCGCAACACCGCGTCACCGAGGTCGGCATCGTGCTGCTCGACGACGGCGTCATCGTGGAGGAGTGGAGCAGCCTCGTGAACCCGATGCAGCGCATTCCGCCCTCCATCGAGAGCTTCACCGGGATTACGAACGAGATGGTCGCCGACGCGCCGAAGTTCGAGGACCTGCGATCGGAAATCCGGCGGCGGCTCGACGGGCGTCTCTTCGTCGCGCACAACGCGCGCTTCGACTACGGCTTCGTGCGCAGCGAGTTCCGCCGCCTGGGCGAGAAATTCTCCGCGCCCGTGCTCTGCACGGTGCGCCTCTCGCGCGCGCTGTTCGCCGAGTACAACCGCCACAACCTCGACGCGCTCATCGAGCGATGGGGCCTCGAGTGTGGCCAGCGGCACCGGGCGCTCGGCGATGCCGCGGTCCTGCCGCCGCTGCTCGCGGCGTTCGAGCAGGCCGTCGGCGCCGATCGGGTGCAGGAGATCGCCGACGCATCCCGATACGAGTCGCGCCTGCCGCCGCACCTGCCGCCCGACCTGGCCGACGACCTGCCGGAGAGCCCTGGCGTCTATCTTTTCCGCGGCGAGGGCGGCGTGCTGCTCTACGTCGGCAAGAGCCGCAACCTGCGCAGCCGGGTCCTCGATCATTTCGCCGCCTCGCATCGTGCGAGCAAGGACGCCAGGCTCGCGCAACAGGTGCGACAGGTCGAGTGGGTCGAGACCGGCGGGGAGCTCGGCGCCCTGCTCCTCGAATCGCGGCTCGTGAAGGAACTCGCGCCGACCGCGAACCGTCGGCTCAGGCGACCCGCGGGGTTGCACAGTATCCGCCTCGTGGAGTCCGACGGCGCACTGAGGCCGCGCGTCGAGGCGCTGGCGCTCGACGATCTCGAGGGTGGCGCCGAAGCCTACGGCCCGTTCCGCAGCGAGCGCGACGCGTGGCGCGCGCTCGAGGGCAAGGCGCGCGAGGCAGGACTGTGTCTCAAGGTCATGGGCCTCGAGTCGGGGGCCGGGTCCTGCTTCGCATACCAGCTCAACCGTTGCCGCGGCGCGTGCGTCGGCAAGGAGCCGCTGCCCCTGCACGACGCCCGCCTCAGGCTGGCGCTCGCGTCATTGCGCCTGCGGGCGTGGCCGTTCGACGGCCCGATCGGGATCCGCGAGCGCGCCGCCGAGGGCCCCGGCACGCTGCTGCACGTCATCGACCGCTGGCAGCATCTCGGCACGGCGCGCGACGAGTCGGAGGTCGACGACCTGCTGCGAGGAGACGGCGACAGCGCATTCGACCCGGACAGTTATCGCATCGTCGCACGCTGTCTCGAGCGCGTGCCGCGGCGCGACCTCGTGATACTCGCTCGCGTGGAGCGCTGAAGCGTGAGCGGAACGTCAGCGGTCGCCGGGCTCGAGTTCTTCGCGGCATGCCCCCGGCACGTGCCCGACCTGCTCGCGGGCGAACTGCGCGGGCTCGGGCTCGAAGTCACGCGGGAACACCCGGCCGGGGTCAGCTTCAGCGGCCCACTGTCCGACGGTTACCGCGCCTGTCTCGAATCACGCACCGCGAGCCGGGTGCTGCTCACGCTGGGCTCCGTGCCACTCGAATCCGCCGAGCGCATGTACGAGGGGCTGCGCGAGATCGCATGGGAGGAGCACCTCGCGCCGGAAGGAACGCTGGCTGTGGACGTGGTGGGCGAGGCGCCGGCATGGCTGCGTCACACGCAATTTGCGGCGCAGAAGGCGAAGGACGCAATCGTGGACCGGTTCCGTGAACGGACCGGCAGCCGCCCGTCCGTGGACCTGCAGGCCCCCGACCTGCGCGTGAGCCTGCGCCTGGCCCGCGGAAGCGCGACCGTATCCATCGACCTGAGCGGCGAGCCGCTTCACCGCCGCGGGTATCGCCAGAGCGGCGTCGAGGCGCCTCTCAAGGAGAATCTCGCGGCCGCGCTCCTGCTTCGGTGCGGCTGGCCTGCCATCGCCGCCGAAGGTGGGGCGTTCGCCGACCCGATGTGCGGCTCGGGCACGCTCGTCGTCGAAGCGGCGCTGATGGCGGCGCACGTCGCGCCGGGCCTGTTGCGCCGGCGCTTCGGGTTCGAACGTTGGCTCCAGCATGACGCCGCGCAATGGCAGGGACTGCGCCAGGCCGCGCTCGAACGCCGCGACCTCTCGCTGCTGGGCAGCGCGCGAATGCGCGGCTTCGATCGCGACCAGACCGCGATCCGGGCCTCGCTCGCAAATGCCGGCCGCGCCGGGGTCGGCGACCACGTGATGTTCGAGCGCTGCGATGTCGCAGCGCTGCCGGCCGCGCCGGAAACGCGAGGACTCGTGCTGGTCAATCCGCCTTATGGCGCACGGCTCGAGGACGAGGGCACGCTCGCTCCGCTGTATGCGACGCTCGGCCGCACGTTGATCGAGCGCTTCCCGGGATGGCAGGCGGGCGTATTCACGGGCAACCCGCCGCTCGGCCGCGCGCTTGGATTGCGCGCCCATCGCTCGCATACGTTCTTCAACGGACCGATCGAGTGCCGCCTGCTGCGATTCGAGTTGAATGCCGAGGCGGTGGAGCCGGACGCGGCGACCGCCCGGCGCGCGCGACTCGAATCGGCGCGAACACGGCCGGGGGCGGCCATGTTCGCGAACCGGCTCCGCAAGAACCTCGCGAAGCTGGAGTCCTGGGCTCGCCGCACGGACGTCTCCTGCTTCCGCGTCTATGACGCCGACATGCCGGAGTACTCGTTCGCGATCGACGTCTATGGGAACGACGAACGGTTCGCCTGCGTGCAGGAATACGCCGCGCCGCCCACCGTTTCGCGGGAGGCCGCGCGCGGCCGGCGCGACGAGGCGCTGTCGGTGCTGCCCGAGGTGCTCGGACTGCCCGAGGAGCGCATCACGCTGCGCGTCCGCAGGCGCCAGCGGCACGGCGAGCAGTACGAGAAGGTCGACAGCGAAGCGCGTTTCCACGCCGTGCGCGAAGGCAGGTACCGGTTCCTCGTGAACTTCACGGACTACCTCGACACGGGGCTCTTCCTCGATCACCGCCTGACGCGGCAGCGCATCGGCGAGCTCGCCGCCGGGCGTCGCTTCCTCAACCTCTTCGCATACACGGGCACGGCGACGGTCTACGCCGTCGGAGGCGGCGCGACGAGTTCGACGACGGTGGACATGTCGAAGACGTACCTAGAGTGGGCCAAGCGAAACCTCGCGCTGAACGGCCTCGCGGGACCGAACCACGGCTTCGTGCACGCCGACTGCCTCGCGTGGGTCGAGGAACAGGCGCGGGCTGCGCAACGCAGGTACGGGCTGGTGTTCGTGGACCCGCCCACGGTCTCGCGCTCGAAGCGCATGGACCGCGAGTTCGACGTGCAGCGCGACCACGCGGGCCTCCTGCATCGCATCGGCGAGTTGCTGGAGCCCGACGGGCTGATCCTGTTCTCGAACAACAACCAGCGCTTCCGGCTCGACGCCGAGGGGCTCGCCGGATTCGAGATCCAGGACCTGAGCCGCGCGACGATCCCGGAGGACTTCCGGCGCAATCCCCGCATCCACGTGGCGTACCTGCTGCGCCGCAGGGTTCCCTAGCCGAACACGCCGACGCTCTGGTGGCTCACCGAGAATGCGTGGCCGCCCGGGCCCCACAGGATCGAGGTCTGGCTCAGGTAGCCGTCGCAGCCCGCGCGCACTTCGGTGCCGATCGTCGACCATGCACTGCGGTCCAGTCGCTCGGGGTCGCCCAGCAATTCCAGCATCCAGTTGAGGGAGTTCGCCGGCGCGGGCCTCTCGAGCATCGACAGGGCGGGCGAGGGAATGGAGTCCGCGAGCGCGATCAATGCGTCCTCGCCGCTGCAGTCGAGGTCACGCAGTCGCGCGAAGATGATCGACCTCGGCTCGTGGTAACCCGTGTACTGGCGCGTGCCGAGCGCCCAGCGCAGCTGGAACTGCTGGACGAATTCCGGGATCACGCCCGGGACGTGCGGCAGGTCCGTCAGCGAGTCAGGATCGACGCCCACTTCGATCCTCGGGATCTCGATCGCCACCTGCGAGGGGCGCGGCGCTCCGAAGATCGCGACGCCGCAACAGGCCACGCGGTCCGGCGTGAGGAGGTCACATCGGGCGTGCGACGCCGAGCGACCGGTGCGCAGGTGCTCGGGACGAAGCCGTATTTCCCTGCCCGCGGCTACGGGGCCGACGAAGGTGACGTGCAGGCTGCGCAGCGGCAGGCCCTTGCGGTCGCCGAGGACGGCCCGCATCGCGCGCACGAGCAGTGCCGCCTGGAGTCCGCCGAAGACCGTGCGACCCTGGGCCCAGTCCATCGGGATGTGCGCGGCCCATTCTTCGCCCTGCGGCCGGAGCGTGGCCAACACTTCGCTGAATTTCATGACCGCAAGAATAGCAGTGGTCGCGCGGCTGCCCTTTGCGGATCACGCGACTCGACATCCAGTCGCGCGCCTTGCATCCTGACGGCCCGGGACTGCCAGCGACGACATCACTCTTGGACATCTTCAAGACATTCACGCTCGAGAGCGCGCACCGACTGCCGAACGTCCCGCCGGGACACAAGTGCGCGCGCGTGCACGGCCACTCCTTCCGCGTGGAGATCCACGTCAGCGGTCCGGTGGACGATCGCCTCGGCTGGGTGATGGACTTCGCGGAGGTGAAGGCCGCATTCGACCCGCTGTTCCAGCGGCTCGATCATCGCTACCTCAACGACGTGCCGGGCCTCGAGAACCCGACGAGCGAGAATCTCGCGCGCTGGATCTGGCGCGAGCTCAAGCCGGGCCTGCCGCAGCTTTCCTGCGTCGTCGTGCACGAGACCTGCACCAGTGGCGCGCGGTATCTCGGCGACGCGGACCGGCCCGAGGCAACCTAGTCGCGTCCAGGGTCCGTCACGGACCCCCTGTGGGATCCGGCGTGTCGAGCCCGGCCGCGTTCGACGTCTTGACTCGGGACCATGGTCCAGAGTCCAGACTAGGCACACGGACGAGGAGTGCAAGCATGATCAGTCTCGGAATCGGTGAACTGGCTCGTCAGGCCGGCGTCGCGATCGACACGGTCCGCTACTACGAGCGCCACCAACTGCTGACGCCCGCGTCGCGCCTCGCGTCGGGCTATCGCCGATACGGTCGGACAGAACTGCGGCGCTTGCGATTCATCCGGCGCGCCAAGGCGCTGGGCTTCACGTTGCAGGACATCCGTACGCTGCTGGCCCTGAGCGAGGGCCGCAACGTGTCCCGGATCAAGCGCGCGGCCGAAGCCAAGCTCGCGGACGTCGAGCGGCGCATCACCGAGCTCGAAAGCATCCGCGACGGCCTGCGCAAGCTGATCGCGGCCTGTCCGGGTCACGGTCGGGCCGAGGACTGCCCGATCCTGAATGCGCTGAACGAGGAGACCACGTCATGAGCGGTCACGAATCGCATCGAGCGCACGGTTGCTGCCACACGCCGTCCGGCGGCGGTCACCCGGCGCACCAGCATCCAGGTCATCAGAAGGACCCGGTGTGCGGCATGACGGTCGCTGCGGACTCGCGCCATCACCTGACACGCGATGGTCAGGAGTATCGCTTCTGTTCGGCCGGCTGTCGGGCGAAGTTCGAGGCAGAGCCACTGCGTTACCTGAAGCCGGACCAGAGCGGGGCCGGGAAGCCGCAAGCCCGCGATGACGCGCCCAGGGCGACGGGCGCGCAGTACACCTGCCCGATGCATCCCGAGATCCGCTCGGACCGGCCCGGCAGCTGTCCGATCTGCGGCATGGCGCTCGAGCCACTGGTCGCCACGCTCGAGGACGCGGGCGAGGACCCCGAACTCCGGGACATGACGCGCCGCTTCTGGGTGTCCGTGGCCCTGGCGGTGCCGCTGTTCGTGCTCGCCATGGGGCACCTGCTGCCGGGGCATCCTTTTGCGGGCGTGTTCGCGGTACGTACCCGCGTCTTCATCGAGCTAGCGCTCGCCACGCCGGTCTGCCTTTGGGCCGCCTGGCCGTTCTACGAGCGGGCGGCTCGGTCGGTGCGCAACCGCCACCTGAACATGTTCACGCTGATCGGGCTCGGTGTCTCGGTCGCCTACGGCTACAGCGTCGTGGCCGCACTGCTGCCCGATGCATTTCCGCCGTCCTTCCGTGGCCCGGACGGTGAGGTCGCCGTGTATTTCGAGGCCGCTGGCGTCATCGTGACGCTGATCCTGCTCGGGCAGGTCCTCGAGCTGCGTGCGAGAAGCGCCACGGGCGCCGCCATCCGGCGACTCCTCGGACTCGCGGCGACGAGCGCGCGACGCATCCGGGACGACGGACGCGAGGAGGACGTCCCGCTCGCGGCGGTCGAGGTCGGGGACCGGTTGCGCGTGCGTCCGGGTGAGAAGGTACCGGTGGACGGCGTCGTACTCGAGGGCGCGACGTCGCTCGATGAGTCCATGGTCACCGGTGAATCCATCCCGGTCGAGAAGCACCCGGGCGATCGCGTCGTCGGGGCGACGGTGAACGGAACCGGCTCGCTGATCATGCGCGCCGAGAAGGTCGGCTCCGAGACGCTTCTGTCACGGATCGTGGCCATGGTCGCGGAGGCACAGCGCAGCCGCGCGCCGATCCAGAAACTGGCCGACCAGGTGTCCGGCTACTTCGTTCCTGCCGTGGTCGCCGTGGCGGTCGTAACGGCCATCGTCTGGGGCCTCGTGGGTCCGGATCCGCGCATGGCCCACGCAATCGTCAACGCCGTTGCGGTCCTGATCATTGCCTGCCCGTGCGCGCTGGGACTCGCGACACCGATGTCGATCATGGTCGCCACCGGAAAGGGCGCCAGCCTCGGTGTGCTGTTCAGGAACGCCGAGGCCATCGAGGTCCTGTGCAAGGTGGATACGCTGGTCGTCGACAAGACGGGCACGCTGACCGAGGGGAAGCCGAGACTCGTCAGCATCGTCCCCGAAGCAGGGACGGACGAGGGCGAGGTTGCCCGCCTGGCGGCTGCTCTCGAGCGCGGCAGTGAGCATCCGCTCGCCGCCGCAATCGTCCGCGGCGCCGAGGAGCGCGGCGTCGGCTCTGCGGCGGCGACCGACTTCCAGAGCATCACGGGGAAAGGTGTGCGCGGTCGCGTGAATGGCCGCGTCGTCGCGCTCGGCAATCGAGCGCTGATGCAGGACCTCGGCATCGACGACGGCACGCTCGCGGAGTCCGCCGAGACCTTGCGCGCCGAGGGGCAGACCGTCATGTTCCTGGCGGTGGACGGACGGGCGTCCGGCCTGCTCGGCGTCACGGACCCGATCAAGGAGACGACGCCGGAGGCGATCCGGGCCCTGCATGACGAGGGGATCCGGATCGTGATGTTGACCGGCGACAGTCGTGCGACCGCCCGGGCCGTCGCTTCGAAACTCGGCATCGACGACTACATCGCCGAGGTCCTCCCGGACCAGAAGGCGGCCAGGATCAGGCAGCTGCAGGCTGAAGGGCGCGTGGTCGCGATGGCCGGCGACGGGATCAACGACGCACCGGCGCTGGCCCAGGCCCACGTCGGCATCGCCATGGGAACAGGCACCGATGTCGCCATGGAGAGCGCCGGCGTGACGCTCGTGAAGGGCGACCTGCGTGGCATCGTGCGCGCACGGCGTCTCTCGCGCAGCACGATGCGCAACATCCGTCAGAACCTCTTCTTCGCATTCATCTACAACTCCGCCGGTGTTCCGATCGCGGCCGGCGTGCTGTACCCGTTCTTCGGGCTGCTGCTGTCGCCGGTGATCGCGGCGGCCGCGATGAGCCTGAGTTCCGTGTCCGTGATCGGCAATTCGCTGCGGCTGCGCCGCGCGGCCGCCTGAAAGGAGGAATCGGGACGGGCGCGCATGCAGCAGCCTGATCGCCGGTCTTCGCCGGCGCCCCGGAGGCGAAGGAACGGCTCGGTCGGGTGAGCGCGCCTTGTGGTCCGGGCCGCAACTACGGATTGGCGCGGCAGATCGCGATCACAGCAGGTCCTTCAGCCGGAACCACAGCATCGCGAGCACCAGCGCCGGCGTCCTGAGCCGCGGACCGCCGGGGAAGTTGCGATGCCTGAGCTTCGCGAACATGTCGAAGCGCTCGGCCTGGCCCACAATCGATTCCGCGACCAGCTGGCCCGCCATGCCCGTGAGCGCGATGCCGTGGCCCGAGAAGCCCTGCAGGTAATAGACGTTCGGCGCGAGCCGCCCGAAGTCCGGCGCGCGGCTCATCGTGATGTCCACGTAGCCGCCCCACGAATAGGCGATGCCCACCTCCGCGAGCTGCGGGAACACCTTCAGCATCCGCGCGCGCGTGGCCCGCTGGGTATTGAGCGGGTCCAGGCCCGAGTAGCTCACGCGCCCGCCGAACAGCAGGCGATGGTCCGCGGAGCGGCGGAAGTAATCGAGCACCCAGTTGATGTCCGTGACGGCGACGTTGTCGCGCATCAGTGCCTTCATCCGCGACTCGCCGAGGGGCTCCGTGGCGACGATGTAGGTGCCCACGGGCATGATCCGCGCGCGCAGCTGCGGCGAGATGGCGTCGTCGATGTAGGCGTTGCAGCACAACGCGACGTACCTGGCGCGGACCGTGCCGCCGGCCGTCGTCACCGTCGCCAGGTCGCCGTGGTCGAGCCGCGTGACCTGGCTGCCCTCGAAGATGCGTGCGCCCGCGCCTTCGGCGGCCTTCGCCAGCCCGAGCGTGTAGTTGAGCGGATGCAGGTGGCCGCTGCGCGGGTCCAGCAGGCCGCCGATGTAACGCTCGGTGGCGAGGATCTCCCGGACTTCGCGCTGCCCGAGCCAGCGCGGCGAGCCGTATCCGTAGTCGCGCTCGAGTTCCTCGCGCCAGGCCTTGAGTTCCGTCACGTGGCGGGGCTTGATCGCGACGTGCATCTGGCCCCAGTTGAGGTCGCAATCGATCGCGTGCCGGGCGACTCGATTCTTCAGGACCTCGATCGCTTCGACCGAGACGTCGAACATGCGCCGCGCCGTCTCCCGGCCGACCTGCGCCACGAGCTTGTCCTGGCTGGCCGCGAACCCGAAGATCGCCTGGCCGCCACTGCGGCCCGAAGCGCCCCACCCGATACGCCTGCCCTCGAGCAGCACGACCTTGTAACCACGCTCGGCGAGATTGAGCGCGGTCGCGCAGCCGGCGATGCCGCCGCCGACCACGCAGACATCCGCCGTGACGTCGCCGCGTAGTGCCTCGCGCGGCGGGGAAGCGTGCGCGGAAGCGGCGTAATACGAGCGGATGTGCTGCATCGGTCAACTCGTCGTCAGGTACCAGGAATACTCGAGAGCACTCACGTAAGAGCTGAAGTCCTGCATCTCGCCACGCCGGGTCTGGGCGTAGAGGCGCGAGAAGCGCTCGCCGAGATATTCGCGCACGAAGTCGCTGCGCTCGAACGCGATCAGCGCCTCGGGCCAGCTGAGCGGAATCGTCGGGGTCGTGTCGCGGTAAGCGTTGCCCGCCAGGACCGGGCCCGGGTCGAGCTCGCGCGTGATGCCGAGGTGCATGCCGGCGAGCACCAGCGCCGCCAGCAGGTACGGGTTCGCCTCGGCGCCGGCGAGGCGGTGTTCGACGCGGCGGCTCGCGGGCGGGCCGGCCGGCACGCGGAAGGCGACGCCGCGGTTGTTCACCGACCAGCTCGGGTTGAGCGGCACATAGGCCTCGGGCTGGAAGCGCCGGTATGAATTCGCGGTGGGCGCGCACACGGCCATCGTGTCGTTCATCGTCGCCGCCAGGCCGCCGATCGCGTGGCGCAGCGCGGGGCTGCCGGCCGGGTCGTCCGCCGCGAAGATGTTCCGGCCGTCCGCATCTACGAGGCTCACGTGCAGGTGCGCGCCGCTGCCCGCGTGGTCGCGGTAGGGCTTCGGCATGAAGGTCGCTTCGAAGCCACACTGCAGCGCGACGCCCTTGACGAGCCGCTTCAAGCGGATCGCGTGGTCACAGGCGAGCAGGGCGTCGTCCACGTGGTGCAGGTTCACCTCGAACTGTCCCGGCCCGTACTCCGCGAGGATGGTTCCGGTCGGCAGCCCCTGCACCCGTGCCGCGGCGTCGATGGCGGCGAGCACGTCCGAGTACTCGTCGAGGTCCGCCATGGAATTGATCTGCGTCTTGTCTTCGCGACGGCCGGTCAAGGGCTGGCGCGGCGGTTGCGCATGACCCTCGGGCGTGCGCTCGCGATCCACGAAATAGAACTCGAGTTCGACCGCCATGACGGGGCGCAGGCCGAGCGCGCTGAATCGTCCGAGCACGTTCTCGAGCACGTGCCGGGGATCGCCGAAGAACGGGGTTCGGTCGTGCTCGTACATGGCGACCTGCATCTGCGCGACGTGACCGCCGAGCCAGGGCACGCTCGCGAGCGAGCCGGGCAGGGGCAGGCACACGCGGTCGGCGTCGCCCTCGTCGAAGCCGAGGCCCGTGGCCTGCACGGTGCCGCCGAGCACGTCGAGCGCGAACATCGATGCGGGCAGCATCAGCCCGTTGCGGTGGATGCCCTCGAGTTCGGCCGTCGTGACACGCTTGCCGCGAAGGATGCCCATGAGGTCCGGCAGGAGCAGGTCGACGGCACGAACCTGCGGATGGCCTTGCAGCCAGGCCTGCGCCTGGTCGAAATCCGCGAACTGCGGCATGGGATCCCCGAATGTTTAAGATTTAGCGACGGTCTGGCCGCGCGAGTGTCCCGAGCATAGCCGTTCGCCGCGGCGCGGGGCAAGCTCGGGCGAGGGCCGCGGCGCCACTGCAACCTCCTGTTTTGCATGATTTTTGGCCGATTTGTTGCGCTGCTCGGCGACGGCCACCCCGCCCCTGTGGTTTAATTCCACCCGCACTCATCCGACGGCCCCTCGATGGCCGTCTAGGATCTTAAACGTGGCTGAGCGCAAACCACTGGTCGGCATCCCCGCGGATCGCCGCATTCTCGGTCCTCACCCCTTCCACTGCGTGGGGGAGAAGTACATTCGCGCCGTGGCGGAGGCTGCGGACGCGGTGCCCGTGCTGGTCCCGTCGCTCGGCGACGAGACCGATCTTGATGCAGTGCTCGCGAGCGTGGACGGGATCCTGCTCACGGGCAGCCCGTCGAACGTCGAACCGCAGCGTTACGCGGGACCCGAGAGCGATCCCGACACTTTGCACGACCCGCACCGCGACGCGACCACGCTGCCGATGATCCCGCGCGTGATCGGGTCGGGCATGCCGCTCTTCGCCGTCTGCCGGGGCTTCCAGGAGATGAACGTCGCGTTCGGCGGTACGCTCTGGCAGAAGGTGCAGGAAGTACCGGGCATGCTCGACCACCGCGAGGACAAGGCCGAGCCGCTCGAGGTGCAGTACGCGCCGGCGCACGAGGTGGAACTCGTCCGCGGCGGACAGTTGCACCGGATCGCCGGAGCCGATCGCGTGATGGTGAACTCCCTGCACGCCCAGGGCGTCCAGCGTCTCGGCGACGGACTCGAGGTCGAGGCGCGCTCGCCCGATGGCCTGGTCGAAGGATTCAGCGTCCGCTCGGCGCCTGGTTTCGCCCTCGCGGTGCAGTGGCACCCCGAGTGGCACGTGATGAAGAACCCGTTCTCGCGGGCCCTGTTCGCCGCCTTCGGACAGGCGGCGCGGGGGCACGCCAAAGGAAGACGATCATGAGTACCCCCATCCAGCAATTCTTCAAGGAACACGGCACCTCCGAGGTCGAGGCCATCGTTCCCGACATGGCGGGCATCGCACGCGGCAAGGTGATGCCGGCGGTGAAGTTCGCGGAAGACGAGGGCATGCGCATGCCCGAGAGCATCTTCCTGCAGACCGTCACCGGCGAGTATCCCGAGGACGATCGCGCGATCAGCCCGTCCGAGATCGACATCGTGCTCAAGGCCGACCCGGCCACCACGCGCGTCGTACCGTGGGCCGCGGAGCCGACGGCGCAGGTGATCCACGACAGCTTCTACTCCGACGGCCGGCCGGTGACGATGGCGCCGCGCTACGTGCTGCGGCACATCCTCGACCTCTACGCCCAGAAGGGCTGGAAGCCGATCGTCGCGCCCGAGCTCGAGTTCTACCTCGTCGAGCCGAACACGGACGCCGACTATCCGCTGAAGCCGCCCGTCGGCCGCTCGGGACGCCCGGAGATCGGGCGGCAGTCGTACAGCATCGCGGCGGTGAACGAGTTCGACCCGCTGTTCGACGACATCTACGCGTTCTGCGAGGCGCAGGAGA
>JBBIVG010000031.1:6700-17064 GCA_037439865.1 Nevskiaceae bacterium | reverse complement strand
CGCGGGATCCGTCTCCGGGCTGCATGGCATCACGGTCTTCTCGAGCAATCGGACCATCTCGGCGCCGCTGCCCTTGAGTCCATGGCGATCGGTGAAGTCGTAGACGCCGTAGAAGGGCACGCAGGCCGCGACCTGGGTATCGACTTGCTCGAATCCTGGTTGCAGACGAGGATCGTTCGCAGTGAGCCCCATCAGCGCGGTGAGATGCCCACCGGCCGAGCCGCCCGTCACCGTGATGAATGACGGGTCGCCGCCGAACGACTCCACGTTGTGCCGTACCCAGGCGAACGCCCGCTTGCAGTCGACGAGGTGATCCGGAAAGCGGGCCCTAGGGCTCAGCCGGTAGTTCGGCGTCACGACGACCCAGCCGCGCGCGGCCAGGTGATAGACGAGCGGCAGGGCCTGCTCGTGCTTGTTGCCGAGAACCCATCCACCGCCATGGATCTGCAGCAGGACCGGCGCGTTGCTGCATCCGCCGCTCGGCCGGTAAACGTCGAGCACGTGCCGCGCGTGTCCATCCGCATAGGCGATGTTTCGCTGCCACTCCACGCCCGGTCCACGCAGCGCGAACGGGAGGGCGAGCTCTCGAAACGGCACTGCGTCGCGCAACACCGCGCGGCGCTGCGGCGGAATCGACTGACGGTAGTCGGCGCCGAGCCCGGTCTGCAGGGCCTGCTCGAGGATTGCCGCGGTCGGTCGAGCGCGCCACTGCGCGACGCTAAGTCCCGCCCACGAAACGAACACGAGCGCGAGCCCGAGACGCGCCGGCCAGAACGCGAATGCATCACTCCACAACCAGAATCCCAGCGTGACCAGCGCCGAGGCCCCGACGTGGAACAGCGCCAGTTCGCTCGTGAGCCAGCCGGACAGGAACCAGAACATGTTTCCCCAGCCGAGGCGAGTCGCGCTCCTCACGCCCGTGATCGTCATCAGCAGACCGAGCGCGGCAAGCGCGAGAAACGTCCACGATGAAGCTGGAACGTGCACCTGGATTATCCCGGCAGTGTCAGCGCGTCGGGCGCGGTGAGGCGCGCCACGTTAGCACTGCGGGCGGCCGCATAGAACTGCAGCCGGCTCTGCTAGAGTTCCGCCCACACTCGAGCCACCGCGGGCTGCGCATGTACTTCTGTCGCCCCGAGCACGCTGCCGACATTCCCGCCATTCGCGGGATCCTGGACGCCGCCTTTCCCACACAGGCGGAAAGCCGGCTGGTGGACGCATTGCGTGCGGCCGGGCGCCTCACGATCTCGGTCGTTGCCTCCGACGGCAATGCGCTCGTGGGTCACGTGGCGTTCAGCCCCGTCGAGGTCGGCGGCACGGAGGGCCTGGGCCTCGCACCCATGGCCGTCGTGCCGGCTCACCAGGGCAAAGGCGTGGGCGCGTTACTGGTGCGGGAAGGATTGGCCTTCTGCGCCCAGAAGGGCTGCGGCTTCGTCGTCGTGCTCGGCGAGCCCGAGTATTACGGGCGTTTCGGGTTCGAGCGCGCGAGCGCCCGCGGACTCGACAACGAGTACGACGCCGACGAGGCGTTCATGGTGCTCGAACTCAAGGCGGGCGCGCTGCCGGATTCCGGCGGCCTCGTCCGCTACGCATCGGAGTTCGCGCTGGTGAGCTGAGGCTCCTCGCCCAGGCGCGCGCACCGCGCCGCGACGTCACACCCGAAGGTGCCGCCGCAGGAACTCGAGCTGGTCCGACACGCTGCGCTCAAAGGGGGCGCCGAAATACGGCTCGAAGTGGCCGATGGGGTAGCGCCGCACCTCGCCTTTGGCGCCCAGCCGACGCACGACCTCTTCCGCGGCGGATGCAGGCGCCACGCTGTCGCGCTCGCAGATCTGCACGAGCACCGGGCACTGAGCCTGTGCCGCGAATTTCACCGGACGGTAGAGCCCGGCGAACACGGCGATGCGGGCAGCCACTTCGAAGCGGAATCCCGGCGGCGCCAAGGCGCGGTAACCCGCATCCGCGTCGGCGCTGCTCATCATCGCGAGCTCGCCCGGCTTGCCCACGATCGGGATGTAGTGCGTCTTCCCGAAAGGCGCGCTGCACAGGTCGAGCAGTCCATGGCCGGTGAGTCGCAGCAGCTGGCCAGTGCCGGCGTATCCGAGGATGCCGCGCACCGCGGCAAGGCCATCCATCATCGGGCATTGCGCCACGGCTGCGGCGACGCCCGGTACCTGCGCTGCCGTGACCAATGCGTGCCCGCCCGAGAAAGACGTGCCCCACACCGCAACGCGCTGTGGGTCCACGCCGGGCAGCGTCCGGGCGAATGCGACGGCGCTCGCGTAGTCCTCGAGCTGCCGGCGAACGGAAACCAGTTGCCGGGGCTCGCCATCGCTCGACCCGAAGTGCCGGTAGTCGAACAGGAGCACGAACAAGCCCGCTGCGGCGAAGCGCTCCGCGTAAGGGGCGAGTGATGCGTCGCGCGTGGCGCCGAAGCCGTGCGCCATCACGACACAGGGGCGCGGTGCGCCGCCGGTGCCTGGCACCGGGTGAGGATGGTAGAGCCACGCGCGGCAGGTGGCGCCTGCGCTCAGGAATTCCACGTCGACGCGATTCATGGTTTGCGCCGTCACGGAAGCGGCGACACGCCAATCAGCCACGCGTGCACGCGAAGGACGAAGATCGCGTAAAGGAGCAATCCACCGATGACCGCGATTGCGTCGTTGAACCGGCCGGCCGGCGCGCCGGGCACGGCACGCAGGGGACGCTTGCCGACCGAGATCCGGTCGAGCACGGCCCAGGCGAGGAACCCGCCGAACAGAAGCACGTCGGCCAGCATGCCGTTCGCGAGCAAATGCGCGAACGCCCACGTCTTCGTTGCGGCGAGCATCGGGTGCTTCACCGCGGTCTTGATTCGACCCGGCAGGTAGGCCGACAGGAGGAGGGGAAACGCCGGAAGCATGACGAGCAAGGCCAGGTGCCGCGTCCAGACCGGCGGCTGGTAGAGCACGACCGGCTCGTGGCGCGCCAGTGCGTAGCCGTGGACCAGCAGCACGAAGGCGGCCAGCGACGCGATGGAGTAGAGGCCCTTCCAGCGCTGCTCGCCGAGACGGGCCGCCATCCCGTCGCGCCACGCGGGTGCGACGATCGCAATCGAGTGGATACCGAGGAACGCCACGAGCCCGACGACGAACTGGAGCATCGAACTGCCTCGCTGAACCTGGACGCCGATTCTAGTAGCGAATCGGGAGGAGCGTCTGGGGTGGTTCCGTGCCGGGCCGGACCCAGGTGTGCACCGTGTCGGTCCATTTGCGGAGGATGTCCGCGGCGAAGTCGGAAAAAACTCTCACCTTGGCCGACTGGTGCCCCGCGGACGGATAGACGAGGGAGATGGGCGGGCCCGGCACGATGAATTCCTCGAGCACCAGCTTCAGCTCACGGCGGGCGATGTACTCGGCCACCAGCAGGTCCGCCGTGTGCGTGATGCCCAGTCCGGCTGCCGCCGCGATGACCGGCGCTTCCGCCGAATTGAACAGCATCGCGAAGTGCAGCTTGAGCCGGCGCGGCGTGTAGGGCGCCGCGAAGATCCATTCGGGCGTTCCGCCGTTCACGGGCGAGAGGCCCAGCAGGCGATGCTCGCGCAGGTCGTCCGGGGTGCGCAGTTCGCCGTGGTCGGCGAGGTAGGTGGGGGACGCGCAGGTGACGACGTTCACGTGCGCGATCCGGCGCGCCACCATGCCGGCTTGCCGAAGCCCGCCCACGCGTACCGCGACGTCCACGCGCTCGGCGACCATGTCGACGACCCGGTCGTTGAGCCGCAGGTCGAGTTCGATGCCCGGGTACCGCCGCGTGAATTCCGGCAGGGCTGGCAAGAGCAGATATCGGCCGAACGCGACGGGCACGTCCACGCGCAGCAGGCCCTGCGGTTTGGAGCGCGTGCCGCGCAGGGTCTCTTCGGCGTCGCGGATCTCGTCGAGGATCCGCCGCGCGCGCCGGAGGTAATCCGTCCCTTCGGCCGTGAGGCTGACCCGGCGGGTCGTGCGATTCAGCAGGCGCGCCCCGAGGTGCTTCTCGAGTGCGGCGACGTGAGCGCTGGCAGCTGCCCGCGAGATGTCGAGTTCGTCGGCGGCCTGGGCGAAGGAGCCGCGCTCCGCGACCCGGGTGAAGACACGCATCGCGATGAGCTGGTCCATGGGATGATTGTTCAGGATTTCAGAACTCAGAGCAACGACTGCTCCTATTTATGAAATTAACAGCTCGGCCTATCTTTGCTCCCGACGGCAACCAAAGGAGGATCGAGCCATGTTGAACACCCAGTCCCTGAAGTCCAGCGCGCTCTTCGGCGTGGTGGCAGCGCTGACCGCATCGGTCGTAATCGTCCTGGCGTCGCTTACGCACGCCATGCTCAACGTGACCGCGTATGCGTGAAAACAGCCGGCCGCCGGGGGCTGGGTGACTTTGGCCACCGTCTCCGGCGGCAACAGGCTGAGCTAAATATCTGTTTCAAAAGATTTTTCTTCGTCTCAATAATGTGACGGAATCGACAGTGTATTGCTGCATTGCAGCAAGACCTGATGTATCATGGCGCCGTCCATAGAGGACTGAGGCGCGCCTGGCGGGGCGCCCACCAAAGGCCTCCCCGCCGGAACCGGCCTCCAGTCGCCAAAGGAGGCACCATGTTCGCAAACGAACGGACCTATTCCCTTTACACGCTGGCCGCGCTCGTGTTCGTCGTCGTCGCGACGTTCCTCGCGCTGTTCCACAGTTACGGCCACCTCAACATGTCCTGGTAACAGGACCTGCCGGCCGGGGCGCGATCAGGAGCGAATCGCCCGCCCCGGCCCGCCCCACGGCTGTGGCCAAGCGCTCGAAGTCGCTGATTTCGTTGTAGATCTGCGCAGCTATCCGAGCCCAGAGACTCCCTCCCCAGGCGTGGAGCTGCACCTCGATCGACGCCTCATATAAGAGTCTGTCCCTGAGGCGCGCGGCATCCCCTGGGGTCGACCCGCCGTCCGGCGGCAATGGAATGGTCGCCATCGTTCCGATCGTCTCCGGGCCCGCCTCGCAACCCGTCCCCCAACGCTCACCGAGCAGTTGCGCGGCGTCCCGTGCGAGCCGCCAGTTCCAGCCCTGAACTGCCTCGACGCCCAGTTCCTCCATGAAATCGATCCCGGCCGGGGCCGCGAGCCATGGCGAAGGGTCCCGCGTGCCCACCCAGTCGAACTCCCGCGTGAATCCTTCGCCCAGGCCCCAGGAGATCACGACCGGGTGCAGCGCCGGTTGCCGGTCGCGGCCCGCCCAGAGGATTCCACAGCTCCGCGGAGCCCAGGCCCACTTGTGGAGGTTCCCTGTGTACCAGTCGACGCCGAGCGAGCGGATGTCGAGCGGGATCGCCCCCGGCGCGTGGGCTCCGTCCGCCAGCACGGGGACGCCACGCTGACGGCAGTGAGCGGCCAGTTCGGCCAGCGGCAACACGAGGGCGCTCTCCGAGGTGACGTGATCGAAGATCGCGAGGCGTGTACGCGGGCCCAGCGCGCTCGAGACTGTGTCCACGAATTCTGCGCGATCGAACCGGGGGTAGGGCACGGCGACGGTCACTACGCGAGCGCCGGCGCGTGCCGCGTGGAAACACGCCGCCTTCGCGACCGCCCCGTAGGCGTGATTGCTCAGCAGGATCTCATCGCCGGCACGCAGGTCGAGTGACTGCAGCACGGCATTCACGCCCGCCGTCGCGTTGTCCACGAAGACGAGGTCGTCGCCGCCGCAGCCGCAGAACGCAGCGACCCGGTGAGCGGCCTGCCTCATCAATGACGGAGTGTCCCGGGGCAGGCCCGCGAGGCCCGAGCACTCGCGCAACAGGAAGCGCGCGGGCTGGCGCTCCATTTCGTCGCGGATCGCCTGCTGCCGGGCGAGCACTCGACGGGGCGTTGCACCCACGGTGCCGTGATTGAGGTAGAGCACTCCGGGATCGAGCGGCCACTCGGCCAGCATGCGGTGCCCGAACACGGACATCAGCGTATGCCGTCAGTGCACACGATTGGAGCCGCCCCGTGTATTCACCGGCCGAGCGCCGACATCGGGATCACCCCGAACGCGTCCGCGTGCAGGCTCTGGATGTAAAGGCCGCCCTGGTATTCCGTCGCCCCGCTGGTCTCGGGGAGGCGGCCGCCCGGATCCTGCAGGTCCGCGACTACCTTGCCGTCCTCGTCGAAGGCGATGACGTGACCGTATGCAGGCGGCACGGGCCACAACGATTTCGGCAGGCGCAGGCTGAGCGCGCGCAGGAACGGCTTGGCGGACATGTCGTCGATCGCACTGGCCCGGGGCTTCGTCAAACCGGTCCACAGACGGCCGTCGGCGCCGCGCGTGAGGTTGTCGGGGAACCCAGGCAGGTTTGCAAGGATGACGCGCGCCTGCATGTTCGCGGGATCGTTGGCCACGACCCGGGCGTCGAGGTTGCTCGCGTTCACGTCCACCTTCCAGATGCGGTACTCGCCGGTCTCGGCGATGAAGAAGTGCGACTGGTCGCCGGAGAGGGCCACGCCGTTCGGGAAACAGAGACCGCCGATGACGACGCGCGACTGCCCGGTCGCCGGGTCGAACTCCAGCACGCGTCCCGTGCAGGAGTGCTCCATGATGTCGAGCAGTGCCGCATCGAAGGTGCCGAGCTCGACCGGCGAGAACCGCTGCGAGGCGTCGGTGAACAGCATGCGGCCGTTCGACATCACGACCACGGCGTCCGCATACAGGATCGGACTCGCACCGACGTGATCGGCGAGCACCTTCACTGATCCGTCCTTACCGACGGCGAGCAATCCTTTCATCGCGTCCGCGACGACCAGGTTACCGCTGGCGTCGAAATCCATGCCGAGCGGCCGGCCGCCGGTGTTCACGACGGTCTCGATGCCGGTGCCATCAGGATTCATTCGCAACACGGCTCCCGACAGCACGCCGGTGTAAAGCTTGCCGTCGGGGCCGAACGCGATGTGCTCGGGGCCGATCTCGGGCGCGACCCGGATGAGCCGCATGGCCGCAAGGCGTTCGTTCTTCGCGTACGGGCCGGCATAACCGTCGAAACGGGGCGCCTGCCACGCGACTGGCTTCAGCGGGACCGGCCAGGCGAGGAGGTAAGCGACGACGAGCACGAGGGCCAGCCCCAGCCACTTCAGGATTCGCTTCATCCTTTCCCCGCTACCGTGCGTCGCAATCTTGACTGTGTCCGGAATCTTACGCGCGCGCGACCTGCCTGCAATGCACCCTGGCCACGCTTGCCCGTGTCGGTGCCGAACCCTACGATCGGGTCATGCAGGAACTCAGACTGAATCGCGCCTGGTACAGGCAGGAACACCACGACTTTCGCGAGACCGTGCGGCGATTCGTCGCGCGCGAGATCACGCCCCACGTGCAGGCGTGGGACGAGGCGGAGTCTTTCCCGCGCGAGCTCTACCGCAAGGCGGCCGAGGTCGGCTTGCTCGGTCTCGGCTTCCCGGAGGAGTACGGGGGCATCACCGGCATCGATTACTTCCACCGCCTGATCGCGAGCGTCGAACTCGCGCAGTGCGGTTCGGGCGGGCTCGTCGCGTCGCTGATGTCGCACACCATCGGGTCGCCTCCGGTTGCTGCCCTGGGTAGCGCCGAACTCAAGGCTCGCGTTCTGCCCGCGGTGCTGTCCGGCGAGCGCATCGCCGCGCTCGCGATCACGGAGCCGTCGGGCGGTTCGGACGTGGCCGCACTGCGAACCATGGCGGTTCGCGACGGTGATCACTACGTCGTGAATGGCGAAAAGACCTTCATTACCTCCGGCATGCGCGCCGATTACCTGACCGTGGCGGTGCGCACCGACGCGACGGCCACTGGCGCACGCGGGATCTCGCTGCTGCTGATCGAGGGCGACACGCCGGGACTCGAGCGGACCAGCCTGAAAAAGATGGGCTGGTGGGCGTCGGACACGGCCCACCTGCGTCTCAGCGATTGCCGCGTGCCGGCTGCGAACCTCATCGGTCCCGAGGGCATGGGCTTCCTAGCGATCATGCAGAACTTCAATGCGGAGCGGTTCTCGCTCGCCGCGAGCTCGCTCGGCTTCGCCTGGGTCTGCTACCAGGAAGCGCTCGGCTGGGCGCGCGAGCGCAGGACGTTCGGCAAGCGGATCGCCGACCACCAGGTCGTGCGCCACCGGCTCGTCGACATGCTGGCGAGCATCGAGGCGTCCAGGGCCCTGCTGGAGGAGACGGCGTGGCGGCTCGATCACTCGCCGCCGGGCGATCCCGAGCTCGTCGCGTCCATCTGCATGCTGAAGAACACCGCGACGCGCGCGATGCAGTTCTGCGCGGACGCGGCCGTGCAGACGCTCGGCGGCATGGGCTACATGCGCGGCACGCACGCCGAGCGCATCTACCGCGAGGTGAAGGTCAACATGATCGGCGGCGGTACCGAGGAGATCATGAAGGAGCTCGCAGCGCGGCAGCTCGGGATCTGAGCGGCGCGACCGCACTTGATGCGGCGCAGCATGTCCGGCGCGCATCGGGCACATGCCGAGAACGATGTAGACGCCGCCGCCGCAGGGAAGTAACGTCGCCGATGCGAAACGCGAATCCGGGCGCGGCACGCAGCCCGGGCGGTCAGTAGGGGACAGACGTGAAGCAGCTCTCCGGCATGGACAACATGTTCCTGCATTTGGAGCATGGCAACCAGTACATGCATGTGGCGGGACTCGGCATCTACGACCCGTCCACCGCACCCGGCGGCTTCGTTCGCTTCAAGGACATCCTGAAATTCTTCGAGGCGCGCCTCGACAGCGCTCCGGTGTTCCGGCGTCGCCTCGTCACCGTGCCCATGGACCTCGACCGTCCATACTGGATCGAGGACCCCGACGTCGACGTCGAGTACCACGTGCGCCACGTCGCGCTGCCGCACCCCGGCGACTGGCGCCAGCTTTGCATCCAGGTCGCGCGCATCCACTCGCGCCCGCTCGATCGCAGCAAGCCTTTGTGGGAGGCCTACGTCATCGAGGGCCTCGACAACGTTCCCGGCATCCCCGCGGGCAGCTTCGCGTTCTACACGAAGTTCCACCACGCCGCGATCGACGGCGAGGGCGGCACGGAAGTGATGGCCGCGATTCATTCGTTCTCGCCGGACGAGGCCGTGCCCGACGACACCGTGCGGCGCACTCGAATGCGTGATCGCGAGCCGACGCAGGTCGAGCTCTACACGCGCGCGCTCGTGAACAGCGTGCAACGGTTTCCGCGTGCGGCACGATTCTCCGTGCAGACGGCGAAGCGCCTCGCGGGGCTCAGCCCGAACTACATGGCGCAGCTGAAGGAACTGCTGCAGGAGGCCGGCATCCCCTCCGTCGAGACAGTCAGGTCGAAGCTCCGCCGGCCTCCGGTGACGCGTTTCAGCGGCAAGGTCTCGGCGCATCGCGTCGTCGAACTCGTCGGCGTGCCGATGGCGCAGATCAGGCACGTCCGCCAGAAGATCGAGGGCGCGACGATCAATGACGTCTTCATGGCGACCGTCGGTGGCGCGCTCAACAAGTACCTCGGCGACAAGGGTGAGTTGCCCGATCGCACGATGACCGCGCAGGTCCCGATGACGCTGCGCGGCCAGGACAAGGGCGGCGACGTCGGCAACCAGGTCGGCGTCGCGGTCATGCCCCTGCATTCCGAGATCGCCGATCCCGTGGAGCGCCTGCACGCGATCCGCGCGGGCGCGGAGAAGGCGAAGGCGCTCGTCGGCCTCGTGGGCAAGGACCTCACCAAGCACGTATACGACCTGCTGCCCGCGGCCGCTTCCGAACTCTTTACGCGCAAGGTCATGCTGCCGACGATGAACATCGTCGTGTCGAACGTCCGCGGGCCGGACGTTCCCATGTATCTCGCGGGTGCCCAGATGGTGGCGTTCGCGCCCGTGAGCATCGCGATGGATGGCCTGGGCCTGAACGTCACGGGTTTCAGTTACCACGGCACGCTCTGGATGTGCGCCGTCGCCTGCCGCGACATGATGCCGGACCCGGCCTTTTTCGCCGATTGCCTGCGCTCGAGCTTCGCGGACCTGGTCGCCGCAGCGGACGCGCGACACGCAATGAAATCCGCAGCGGCAGGGAAGGTGGTGCCGGCGGAGAAAGCGGTGAAACGATCTCGTGCTCGCAAGAAGGCGGCGCGTCGGAGCGTCGGTGCCGCGCAATGAGCGGAAGCTCGGATCTTTGCTGCATGGCAATAACGCAACGCTTGTTCCTGTTGTCAGCGAAGCGCAGCACTGGCAACCTTGCGCAAGCTCGGCTTGATGCCGTGGCATTTCGGATACTCCCGACTGCTCAAGGGAGGATTCGGGATTAGGCTCGCGGAAAGTCGCAACTGTGAACAAACACGCTTGCTGCAACGCAGCAGACGTGCCGCGCGGTCGGGGCGATCGGAACTCAAGGCAAT
>JBBIVG010000031.1:0-6655 GCA_037439865.1 Nevskiaceae bacterium | reverse complement strand
CACGGTGCTCGCCACCGTGGTCGGTGCAGTGCTTGCGTCCTATGCAGGCGGTGCCGCTGCGATGGAGTTCGAGTTCGACGACGGCGGTCGTCTCAACTGGAACACGACGCTATCGGCCGGCGCGAGTTGGCGCGCCGAGGATCCGAGCCGCCAGCTATACACGATGGCCGATGGAGCGGTCATCGGCAAATTCAAGGGCAACTATGTCCCGGGTACCGTTGTAGTGCGGGGGAACGGCCTCGCCGGCAATGACGCCGGCGGCGATGGCAACCTGAACTACGCGAAGGGCGATCGCTTCTCTACGCCGTTCAAGCTCCTGAGTGACGTCGAATACAAGAAAGGCAAATTCGGCGGCCTCGTCCGAATCAAGGCGTGGTACGACCAGGCTACGAGCGAAGAAAACGTCCGCTTCGGCAACCAGGCGAACAACTTCAACGGCACCTCGACTGACGCCACGCACTGGGGCCCGACATTCCCCAACTGCACGCCAGCGTCTCCGACCAACGTCAGCTGCGCCCCGCTGTCCCAGCCCGGCGTGAACAAGTGGCCCAGGGCGAAGCTGAGCGACAGGGGCTTCGAGGACCTGCAGAAATTCGACGGTGTCTACCTGCTCGACGCGTACGTCTATGGCTCGTTCGCGATCGGCGACAGTGACCTGCAGCTGCGCCTCGGCAACCAGGTCGTGAACTGGGGCGAGAGTCTATTCATTCAGGGTGTCAACCAGATCAACCCGATCGACGTGCCGGCCGCGCGCCGCTCCGGGGCCGAGATCAAGGAAATCCTGCTGCCGGTGTGGCTCGCGTACGCGAACTGGGGTTTGTCCTTCGGCTCGGTCGAGGCGTTCTATCAACTCAAGTGGGACAACACCTCGGTCGACGGCTGCGGCACGTACTGGGCCGTGTCGAACGGCATCATTTCGTCGGACCGGGGCAGCTGCAAGAGCGCGACGCCGATTACGGCGGTCACGGGCAGTCCGGTCTACGGCACGGCGTCCCCCAATATTCCGCAGTTCGGTTCGAACCCGTGGTCGCAGTACAACGGCCTCTACGTTCCGCTGGTCAAGGGCAAGGATGCGCCAAACACCGGCCAGTTCGGACTGGCGTTCCGTTTCCCGGTCGAGAAGATCGACACAGAGGTGGGCCTCTACGGGATGAACATCCACAGCCGACTGCCGATCGCCTCGGGCTACGCGGGCACGAGCATCACGAGCCTGAATGCCACGCAGATAGGGGCCCTCACCCAGCAGGGACTGATCGGCAAGGACACCCTTGGCTACTACTGGGCGCTCGGCACGAGCAAGCTGCGCGGCCCGTCGCCGTTCCACGCTGCTTATGCTGCCTTGGTTGGTCAGGCCATCCAGCAGCCGATCAACATCACGCCGGGCAGCTCGTTCTGGGAGTACCCCGAGGACATCCACGTCCTCGGCCTCAGCACCGCCTCGAACATCGCCGGCTGGTCGGTGTCGAGCGAGTTGAGCTACCAGATGGACGTACCGGTCCAGATCAACGGCAACGACCTGCTGAACAGCCTGCTGGCCATCGTCGGCCCAAACTACAAGGAAGGCCTCGCGACCTACCAGAAGAACACCGGGCAGTCCGGCAAGGGCGCATATATCCGTGGTTACGACCAGTTCGACGTGACGCAGTTCCAGGTCAACGCCCTCAAGACGTACAGCAACATTCTCGGTGCCGAGAACATGCTGATCATCGGTGAGGTCGGCGCGCAGTGGAACAACGTGCCCGATTACACGACGGGCGCGGTGCGCTACGGTCGCGGCTTCATGTGGGGCCACGGCTCGAGCCCGGCTTACGCGACCACGGTGGCGCCGACAGCAGGCAATCTCTGCTCGCCGACATTCGCAGGGTTGCCGGTGCCGGTCCCGGCAGGCTCGCTCTACAACCCGTCGCCGCGCGGCTGCAAGAACGACGGCTACGTGACGGACTTCGCTTGGGGTTACCGCATCCGCGTCTCGATGGACTACAACAACGTCTTCGATTCTGGCGTGACAGTGACACCCAGCGTGTTCTGGTCGCAGGATGTCGAGGGCGTGTCGGCGACGCCGGCATTCGTCCAGGACCGCAGCGCGCTCAACCTCGGGCTCAAGTTCAACTACAACAAGCGCTACGACCTTCAGTTGAACTGGGTCCAGTACGGAAACAGTGGCTACGATCCGTTGTTCGATCGCGACTACTACTCGGCCAACGTCAGCATGACGTTCTGACCTGAACGAACCAGGAGACGAATTAGATGAAGACGATCTACAAAGTACTTGGCGCGGCGGTGGCAACCGCGTGCCTCGCCGGGATTGCGAGCCCGGCGCTCGCGAAGCTGACGGACGCCGAAGTCGCGCGGCTCGGCGCGGACCTTACGCCGATGGGCGCGGAGAAGGCGGGCAACAAGGACGGCACGATCCCGGCCTGGACCGGCGGCCTGTGCGCGCCCCCGGCCGGCTGGTCCGCGGACAAGGGTTACACCGACCCCTTCGCGGGTGACAAGATCAAGTTCACCATCAACAAGGCGAACGCGGCGCAGTACAAGGACAAGCTGACGCCCGGCACGCTCGCGATGCTGAACAAGTACGACACCTTCAAGATGAACGTCTACGAGACGCGTCGTACGGCCTGCTATCCGCAGGAAGTGTACGACGAGGTCAAGACGATTTCGCCGAAGCTGTCGATCGAGGGCTTCGGCATCACCGGCGGCCGTTCGCCGGTGCCGTTCCCGATCCCGAAGAGCGGGCTGGAGGCGATCTGGAACCACCAGCAGCGCTACCTGGGCGGCGGCGTGAGCCGCGACTACGACAGCTTCCCGGTGCGCGGCAACGGCGACTCCTATCACATCCGCGTCCACGAGTACCGCATCTTCAACCAGAACCTGGACCAGCCCCAGGACAACCTGCTGCTGGCCTTCCTGTCGTATTTCCTGGCGCCGGCGACGCTCGAGGGCACCGTGTTCCTCGTGCACGAGCCGCTCGACCAGGTGAAGCAGGCGCGTTCGGCGTGGATCTACAACGCGGGCCAGCGCCGCGTGCGCCGCGCCCCGGACCTCGCCTACGACAACATCAACGACGGCACAGAAGGCATGCGCGTCACGGACGAGTTCGACGCGTGGAACGGCGCGCCGGATCGCTACGACTGGAAGCTCGTCGGGAAGCAGGAAGTCTACATCCCGTACAACTCGTTCAAGATGGCCGACAAGTCGCTCAAGTACGACAAGGACATGATCAGGAAGAACACGCCGAACGCGGACCTGATGCGCTACGAGCTGCACCGCTGCTGGGTGATCGAAGCCACGCTCAAGCCGGGCAGCAAGCACATCTACGGCAAGCGCGTGTTCTATCTCGACGAGGACACCTGGACCGTCGTGTATCACGACGCGTACGACACGCGTGGCAACCTGTGGCGCGTGGGCCTGCACCCGATGATCCAGTTCTACGACGCCAAGGTGCCGTGGTATCGCGCCAACATCTGGCACGACCTCTCCAACGGCAACTACCTGTTCTCGCTGCTCGACAACGAGGTCAAGACGCCGTGGAAGTTCGGCGAGAAGGGCAAGTGGGCCGATTTCCAGCCAGACGCGCTGCGCCGCATCGGTACGAAGTAAGGCGCACGGATCGCGCCCGAAGACTGATCTGAAGGCGGAAGCCGGCCCCGGACCGCGAGTCCGGGGCCGGCGTGACGAGAGCGGCCTCGGCGAGGGGTCGCGCAGGAGAATCCATGAAGCACTGGGCCAGATGGGCGTGCGTCTTGCTGGGCGCAGGCCTGATGAGCATGTCCGCGACGGGCGCGGAAGAAGGCGCGGGGACCCCCGCGGCGGCGCCGAAGAAGTCCGGCGTCGTCGTCGACATTCGCACCGATCGCATCCTCCTGCTCGACATCGTGGCCGCGGGTAATCGCCTCGTGGCAGTCGGCGAGCGTGGCTTCACGATGGTGTCGGACGACCAGGGCAAGAGCTGGAAGGCGGTCGCCACGCCCGTCACGCGCACGCTCACGGGCGTTGCGTTCAAGGACGCCAAGATCGGGGTCGCCGTGGGCCACGGCGCGTCCGTGGTCCGCACCGAGGACGGCGGCAGTTCCTGGACCCACGTGCCACTGCCTGAGGCCGAACCCGAGTCCCTGCTCGGCGTGACGAATCTCGGAGGCGACCACTTCATCACCTACGGGGCGTTCGGCATGTACTTCGATTCCGCGGATGCCGGCAAGACCTGGCAGAAGCGGATGGTGATCTCCGAGGACTTCGACCGGCACATCTCGCAGGTCATTCCCGTCGGCAACTCGCTCTTCATGGTGGCGGAGTCCGGGACGCTGGCGCGGTCCGACGACGGCGGGCAGACCTGGACGGCGATGACTTCGCCGTACGCGGGCTCGTATTTTGCGGCGCTGCAGACGCGGGATGGAGCGCTGCTCGCTTTCGGCATGCGCGGCAACGTCTACCGTACGACCGATTTCGGTGCGAACTGGACCAAGATCCCGCTCGACACGACCGCATCGCTCATGGGCGGGAAGCAGCTCTCCGACGGGCGAATCCTGCTCGTCGGCAACGTGGGCCTGCTCGCGGTGAGCAAGGACGACGGCCAGACGCTCGAGTTGCACTGGGCGCCCGGCGGTCGCGGCTATTCGCAGCTGGTGGAAGCCGGTGGCCGGATCATCCTCGTCGGGGAGGCGGGCATCAGCGAGCTCGACCCGGCCTGGCTGACGGGCACGACGAAGGCGGCGGGCCAGTAGGGGACCGACATGGCAACAGACAGCAAGATCGCACCGGGCGGCACGACCGCCGAAATCGGCCAGGAACAGTTCCGCACCGACTGGGTCGGCAAGATCTCTTACTGGATCTTCCGCAACCGCAAGCCGCTCCTGGTCCTGTTCGTCCTGCTCACGATCGTGCTTGGTGGCCTGGCGAGCCAGCTGCGCGTGCAGGCCGCGTTCACGAAGATGATCCCGCTGAAGCACCCGTACATGCAGACCTTCCTGCAATACCAGGCGGACTTCGGCGGCGCCAACAAGATCATCGTCGCGCTGGGCAACAAGCAGGGCAGCATCTACGACAAGCAGTTCATGGACGATCTCCGCAAGGTCACGGAGGAAGTCTTCTACATCAAGGGCGTCGAGCGCAGCTCGGTCACCTCGCTCTTCACGTCCAACGTCCGTTACAACGAGGTGGTCGAGGACGGCTTCCGCGGCGGCAACATCGTGGCCGCCGACTTCGCCGGCACTCCCGAGCAGCTGGACAAGGTCCGCGAGAACCTGCTCAAGTCCGACTGGCTGGGGCGCATCGTCTCGAACGACCAGACGTCGGCGATGGTCGTCGCCACGCTGATGGAAAACGACCCGGACACCGGCAAGCGCCTCGACCTGCAGAACGTCGCGAAGCAGCTCGAGGACATCCGCACCAAGTACGAGAACGACAAGACGGGCGTCTACATCATCGGCTTCGCGAAATCGGTCGGCGACATCGCCAAGGGCGCCGCCGGCGTGCTGGTGTTCTTCGGCGTGGCGTTCGTCATCACCGCGTTGCTGCTCTACTGGTACTCGGGGTCGCTGATGATCACGGCGCTCGCGCTCATCTGCGCGATCGTGCCCGTCATCTGGCTGCTGGGACTCCTGCCCGTGTTCGGGCTGGGCCTCGACCCGATGTCCATCCTCGTGCCGTTCCTGATCTTCTCGATCGCCGTGTCGCACGCGGTGCAGATGACGAACGCGTGGAAGCTCGAGACGCTGCACGGTGCGGACGGCGTGACGGCCTCGACGCGCTCGTTCCAGAAGCTCTTCATCCCGGGTGCCATGGCGCTGCTTGCCAACGCCCTCGGCTTCATGGTCATCGCGTTCATCGACATCGAGATGGTGCGCGAACTCGCCTTCACGGCGACGATCGGCGTCACGGTGATGATCATCACGAACAAGATGCTGCTGCCGATCCTGCTCTCCTACTATCACTTCACGCCCGAGCAGGCGAAGAAGCTGAGCGGCAAGGAGACGGCGGGCGACTGGCTGTGGCAGCGGCTCGGTTTCCTCGCGACGAAGAAGTACGCGTGGCTGCCGATCGTCGTGGGCCTGGGGCTCCTCGCCTTCGGCATCCAGCAGGCCCGCCACCTGCACATCGGCGACCTGGGCAAGGGTGTGCCGGAGCTGAGGCCGAACTCGCGCTACAACCAGGACGTGGACTTCATCACCAGCCACTACAAGATCGGCGTGGACCTGCTGCAGGTCATCGCCGAGGCGAAGCCCAAGGACGAGAACGACTCGCCCTGCGTGGACCGGGACGTCATGGAAAAGATGGAGGACTTCGACTTCCAGATGCGCCAGGTCGACGGCGTGGCCACGGTGCGCAGTCTCGCGGGCTTCGTCGAGACGATGACGCAGTCGTTCGCCGAGACCTTCGTGAAGTGGCACATGCTGCCCGAGTCGCGGGCGCAGATCGCGCAAGGCGTCGGCTACGCGACGCGCCTCGGCAACGAGTTCATGAACTCGCGCTGCACGGCGATGCCGGTGAGCATCTACACCACCGACCACCAGGCGACGACCATCGCGCACATCGTCGAGAAGATCAAGGAATTCAAGGCGGCGGGCGGCGACACGGACCGCATCACGTTCCGGCTCGCGAGCGGCAACGTCGGCGTGATGGCGGCGACCAACGAGGCGGTCGAGGCCGCGGACAA